>JAICIG010000070.1 GCA_025924495.1 Pirellulales bacterium
GAAAATGGCCCGGATAACTACGGGCTGAATCCCAAGGCCGAAGTCACCGTCATCCTGGCCGTAAAGGGCGAAGTAGTCGCCAATCACGCCCTGAGCAGCGGCGAACTGAATGACAAGGCCATCCAGTCGATCTTGGCGGACGTGCCGAAGTTGCTGAAATAACTCGATCACGGGCGGCTCAGGCGCAATCGGCCTGGCCTCTGCTAGCCAATTCCCGAGAACGATTTGCTGCCGCAATCCAGCCGGCATCACGGCTGGATTGCGGCTTTTTTATTCTGCTCATCGCTCGACCGATTCAAAGGCCGCAAAGACCAATGGGCGAAGAGGCCGACGCCTGGCCGAGATCGGCCCAAATCAAGCCCCCGCCCGGGGTTGCTTTCCGATTGGCAAGGCAGTCGCTCGAACATCCGCTTACCTGTACTTTTTGCTCGCGAGCCGACTATAATCTTTTGTTGGGTGAACTCGCTGCGGACGAGAAGACGCGCCTCGTATCCTGCCTGGGCGCAGTTGCTCCGCTGTTAGTGAGGCTTGCCCAGGCGTGAATCAGGGCGAACCGACGCAATGCCGGCCGCCATTCGCCAAGCGCTTGGGCCGAGCAGCTAGACGGCCATCAATCATTTTCCGCTCTGGATCTTCATGGCACATTATAAGTTACGCTCGCCGGGCCAGCCTCTTTGGCTGCAGGCGGCGCTGTGGCTATTTGAATTTTCCGCTTCGCTGAAACTGGCCGTCGTACTGATCTTCGCGTCGGCCGCGGTGCTGGGATTGGCCACCTTCGTTGAGAAGTTTTATGGAACGCCCGGCGTGCAGTTCGGCATGTATGGCGCGTGGTGGTTCACGGCGCTGAATGCACTGCTGGCTTGGAACATCTTCGCGGCGGCGGCGATCAGATATCCCTGGAAGCGACATCAAACCGGCTTCGTCATTACGCACATTGGTCTGCTTACGCTGTTGTTTGGATGCTTGATGAGCCGCCGCGGCGGAATCGACGCTCAGATGCCGCTGTTTGAAGGAGCGCGAGCCCACCTGGCCTTTGAAGATTCTCAACATTTCGTACTCAGCGTTCATAATCGCTCCGCCGACGAGTCGATTGCCAAGGCGCTAGACCGTAAGGGAAAAAATACGGCGATTCCGTTCGCATCCGGGCCTTTTAACTGGGCCGACTACCAGTCCAAGCTGCCATACTTGCCCTGGCGCTTGGCCCACCGCGACCAGGGCGTGTTGTATGACAACGACGGCATCAAGTTGCAAGTGTTGGACTATTACAGCAACTCCGAGGAGGTCCAGGCGCCGTACCTGCGTCTTTGGCTGACGATGCCGGGGAAGGCGATCATGAACGCCGAGGGCAAAAGCGCCGAGTCGTCCGAGCGCTGGATGCCGATCGAATTGAGCATTCGCGAACCGGCGGACGAACGCTATTCGCAGCACCGTTACGGACTCGGCGCCCGCGAAGAGGTCGGCGGCGGGAAAATCGTGTTCCTGCTTGCCGGCAGCCAACAAGAAGCGGACGCCTTCCTACACAGCCAGCCTGAAGGGGAGATCGGCGCGCAGGGCCAGGCAGTGTTGTATGCGGCGGGCGAAAAGTTTCCGATCGACGTGGCCGAGCACGCGCGCCAAGGCCGGTTTCCCCTTGGCAAATCGGGCTACGAAGCCGAAATCGTGAAATTCGCCGCCAACGCGGATCTCGACCGCGACGCCCCGGCGAATGAGTTGCACATCGTCGAAGCCGCCGGGCGCGAAGGCGCCGAGAACCCGGCTGTGGAGCTGCGCATCTATTACGGTGATGCTCCGCCGCAACGGATGTTACTGTTCGCCGACCTGCCGGAGTTGAACTTGCAGGATTATGAACAGCAAGTCTTCGGCGCTTACTGGTTCAATCACGGCAAAAAAACGGCGGCCGAGTTACAGGCCGGGCAGGGCTCGTCTCGCATCGACATCTTACAAGGCCCCTTCACCGAGGAAAGCGGCGCGAAGCTCTATTACCGTTATTGGAACCGAACGACCGTGGTCGCGGCAAAAGAGTTGCCGCTCGACGAGACGCCGGTCGAAGCGTTCAAAATGCCGATCGCGCAACTGAAAATGTACGCCGATCGCACCCGCTTTGTGCCCAGTGATCGACCGGAAAAGAAACTTATTGCGAAGAAGTTCGACAAGGCGACCCAGGCAGTGGCCGCACATCGCGCGGCAAAATTGCAACTGACGGTTGACGACAAAAGCGAGACTTTCTGGCTCGAAGGCAAACCGGTCGAAGCGGAACCAAGACCGCCTGTGATTCATACCGTGGCGTCAGACAAGCGAGTGGTTTCGGTCTCCATGCCGCTGGATGCGATCGATGTCGGCTTCCAGGTCGGGCTGAACGAGTTTGAGATGAAGCTCGACCCCGGCACCAGCCAACCTTCGCACTACTCCAGTTACGTCGATATCCTGCCGCCCGACAGCGATCGTGCACTCGAGCGCAATGTCTGGATCACGATGAATGCGCCGGTCGATTTCGCCGATCCTCGCGACGGCCGCTCGTATCGGCTTTATCAGGAAAGTTTCATGGGCCCTTGGCGGCCTTCCGATCCGGAGTTCAAGCGACTGGTGCCAGGTTCGTCGAAGAAGAAGCTGCTGTACGGGTCAGTGTTGACGGTGAACTACGATCCGGGGCGCGGCGTGAAGTACATTGGATGCTTGCTCGTCATTGGCGGCATCGCCACGATGTTTTACATGCGGGCCTATTTCTTCAAGCCGGCCGGCAAAGCCAAAGCGCCGCCGACTTCGGCTACGCGGAAAACGAAAAACAAAGCTGTTCGGCAACCCGTCGCGCCCTAACAGGCGCACCGGAGCGATTTGCACATAAGGATGATCATGATGCGCGGGATGATCTTAGCCCTCCTGTTGAGCTGCCTGTTCTTGTCGCCTGCCGTCGGCGGGTCGGAGCTTGAAGCGGCGGACTCGGCACAGCTCGATTGGTCAACATGGCGGCATATTCCTGTACTGCACCATGGCCGGATCATGCCCCTCGACACCTTTGCCCGGCAAGCGGTGGAGATCATTTGCGATCGCGAGAACCCCAAGCTCGGCCTGATTGACGCAGTGCCGGCCGACGATCTGAACACTTCGGAGTACGCCGAAGCTCTCAAGTTGTTTCCCGCGGGGCCGAACGATAAGCCGCGGGCCGGCGCAATTCGCAAATTCGAAGCCGCCGAGTTGCTGCTCAGTTGGCTGGCCGAGCCGGAGAAGTGGGAGGATGTTCCTTTTATTCTCGCCGAGCACGATGAACTGCGGGAGAAGTATCTGGGCGTCGCCGTGACGAACGAAAAAGGCGAACACCTGCGATATGTTTCGCCGCGACAAATCGAAGAAGCGACCGGATTGCACGACGGGCTGGCGGCCATGCGCGACCGCCGCCGCCAGGCGATGATCAAAGAAGAGGAATTCGTCCCGACCAATCTCGATAAGCGCATGACCGACCTGCAGGAGGCCTATTCGTTGTATCGCTCGCTGACGTTCAATCCCGAGCGTCAGCTTACCTTGCCGCGTCAGCAAGCCCTTGGCATTCAAAGCCGGTTCTTGCAGAAGTTTCAGAACATGATGCAGACCTGGTCCAGCCTGAACGAAGGAACTCGCGGCCTGCCAATTCTGGGCGAGTCGGGGGAGTTCGCGGCCGGCAAGAAGTCGTTGGAAAGCATTTTCCAATTGGTGGACCAGCCCGACGCTTCGGCGGCCCAGATTGAACCACACTTACAAGAGTTTCTCGCGACGGCGCGAAAGTTGTCAGAAACCATGAGCCGGCTGCGCGAGAACTTGCTGGAAAAACCCTCCGACGAACGGCTGGCCAAGCTCGATGCTCGGCAACTGGATCAGTTCCGCGCATTGTTTCGCGAGTTCGATACCGAAGCCGCGCAGCTCGTCAAGCAAGCCGCGGAGATGCGGATTGCGCTCTACGACAACGGCGACTCGATGCACATTGTGCCGGCGTTGGACCAGTATGCCTTGGAAAAGAATCGCCCGCGAGAAGACGATGCCCATCCGTGGCTCAGCCTGCAGGCCGTGCTCTATGGATCGGCCGATTACCTGAAAGACTATCCGTCGCATAAACTCGCGGCGACGCGCAATAGCTTCGAGCGCGCCATGAAGGCTTACACGGCCTGGCAGCACGGCCATCAGGCGAGTGACGCCGATGAGTTCGCCGGAGCGACGCTGGCCCTGTCGCGCTCGTTGCGCGAATTGGCCGAGTCGGTCGAAACAAAGCGGACGAAGCTGCCAATCGAGTCTCGCGACGATGAACTCATTGCACATACGGCCTATCCGGCTCCCGGCGCCCTGGACATGGAAGTTCAGTACAACAAGATCGAGCCCTTCAAATGGTCGTGGATGATCAGTCTGGCCGCGGTCTGTTCGTTCGCCCTGGCGTTCGGGGTGCTCAAGAAACCGATGTTCTGGTTAGGGATGACGTCGTTGTTTGCGGGACTGGCATGGACGGCGTACGGCTTTGCGATGCGGATCAGCATCACGCATTGGGCGCCGGTCACCAACATGTACGAGACCGTGGTTTACGTGCCGTTTTTCGTTTCAATGTTAGGCGCCTGGTTTACCTTGCTGCCGGTTACTTGGCCGGGGCTGAAAAGCGCTTGGCGATTCTCGGCAATACCCGGCACGTGGGAGAGCAAGCCGTTGACGGACGAGCAGACGGAGCTGTTCCACCCATCAACCTGGACCGTAGGCGGATTCCTGATGCTGCTGCCTCGGGCCGCCTTAATGGCTGCGCTCTTCTACGCGTTGGCTCGAGCGCCTTACGCCGCAGGCGGCCGCACCGTCGTCAACCTCACGCCGAATATCGACGCCGGTCAATCGCTGCCCGACGGCAATGACGTGATGACCTGGTTCGTCGGGCTGTGCGTGTTGATTCCCTCCGTTTGGTTTCTGCCGCGGGCCGCGTTGGCCTGCGTGATTGGATTGGGATTTGTGCCGCTCAGCCTGCGCGGCCGCTTTACTCAGGTCATGGACCATGTTTATCCGCGCTGGCCGTTCGCTCTCTCGGCGACCTTCGCGGCTTTCCTGGGCGCCTTCACCGCCTGGTGGTCGCCGGTGCTCAATGAAAACATCGAGCCGCTGCAGCCGGTGTTGCGCGATAACTTCTGGTTGCTGATCCATGTGCTGACGATCGTATCGAGTTACGGCGCAGGCGCTTTGGCGTGGGGCTTGGGCAATATCTCGCTCTGTTACTATCTGTTCGGCAAATACCGAGACCCAGTCGTCCACACGCCGGTCGCGGCGGGCTATGGCCCCGCCAGCGACGACGTCGACGTAACGCATCTGGGGCGCCGACCGCCCGAGGCCTGCGCGGCCCTGGCCGGCTACACGTACAAGGCGGTGCAGGTGGCGGTCATCCTGCTGATCACCGGCACGATCCTGGGCGGGCTGTGGGCCGATGTTTCTTGGGGCCGTTTCTGGGGCTGGGACCCGAAAGAAGTCTGGGCGCTAATCTCTGGATTGGTTTATCTGGCAATTCTCCATGGCCGTTACGCGGGTCTGTTCGGCAATTTTGGGCTGGCGATCGGCTCCGTGCTGGGCGCTTCGGCAATTGTGTTTTCGTGGTACGGCGTCAATTTCGTCCTCGGAGCCGGACTGCACTCGTACGGTTTCGGCGCCGGCGGTCAAGCCGAAGTCGGCACAGCGGTCCTCATCAACTGGGCCTTTGCTCTCGCGGCCGCCGTCCGCTACTTGTCGGAGACAACGCGTTCAGCGCATGTGCAAGATCTAGAAGCGGTCGAGGTTGCCTCCGACGCCAAGTAATCCAACCGGCAAGAGTCTAGGATTACGGCCGGGCTCTGCCTCGGCTGAAATGGAACTCATCTGTCCAAGCCCTGGACGGGGACTAATGCCGGTCGTCGTGTCGCGCATGAAACCGTGCCAATGGTCTGAAGATAATGCGGTTGAGGCGTGGCTCAATAAATCGCTGCTCGAGCGCCTCAAAGCCAATTTCCTGCGGCTTCCCGTTCCCTGCCGGGGCTGTCGGCAAACTGTGACCTTGAAATGACTTCGGTGAAACGCCGCAGCTTGACATCGATATTTTCGGCCATTACGATGCAGTTTCAGGCAGGCATGTGCGCTCCTCCCTTCACGCCCGCTGAATTCAATGCGGCGCCGACGCCCGATTGAATTCGGCGCGGACCGACCACGACGGAATCAGAGTGACCACGGTAGCTCGACAGACCCAGGCCCGACAACGTGCACCGCGGTTAGCTGCCGAGGTCATGCAGGTCTCGGCCTACGAGCGCGTCGCCAGCATGCTGTTGGCGCTGCTGATCCTATTCGGCGTCGTCGTCTTTTGTTTGTTCATGGCGTGGTTGGGCAGTCGAGTCTTTTTCCCGCCATTGAAATCGGTTCCCGTCCGATTGGAACAAGTGGGGGGCGGCATCGAGAGCGGAGTCGTGGGCGAAAGCATGCAGCTCGACTCTCCCACTCCCCAGGACGTCGCCCAAGAGAGCGACCTGATCGAACCCGAGTTCCAGGACACTTTGAAGACTGTGTTGGATGCCGTCGCAGTTCGACAAGCGGATCTCGATGATCCTGCCGAAACGGAACAGGAGACAACCAATAAGGGCGGCGGCCAGCAGACCGGCACGGGCAACGTGGCGGGCTATGGTTCAGGTCCCGGCAAGCCCGGCATTCCGCCGCAGCTCCGCTGGCAGATTCATTTCGATGCCGGAAACACCCTGGAAGGTTATGCCAAGCAACTCGATTTCTTTCAAATCGAATTGGGCGTCTTGAACAATAACCAAGTGATCTACGCCAAGAATTTAAGCAAGCCGAAGCCCGATACCTACACGGGTCCGGGCGGTCCCTCGGAGAAGCGGCTTTACTTTTCCTGGCGGCACGGCAAACTGCGCGACGCCGATCGAGAGTTGATGCAACGCGCCGGAGTTCCGCTGGCGAACAAGTTGGTGCTGCAGTTTTATCCCGATCCGGTCGAGCAAGACTTGCTGCGCAAGGAATTGGAATTCCGGGGGATCGACGCGTCGCGGATCCGCAAGACAACGTATGGCATCCGGCAAATAGGCCAAGGCTACGAGTTCTACGTGATTGATCAGATAAGCTTGTAGGTAATACTGGCGCCTCGCGGCTCCGGCCCTCGGTCCGGTTCGACATCTTCCTTCAACGCGATTGAGCAACGACGCATGGGTGATATCAGCGGCTTAGTAGAATTCGCGGGCAATAGCATTTATGCCTTCCAGGCATTCGACGCGTTGTGGGGCGCGTTCTGCATTATTGTCGCTTGGCGGCGATTGGCGCAGATTCGCTTTAAGAGCGAGCAGGCGCAGAACGAGTTTTTGGAGCAACTCGACGAGAGCCTGGCGGTGGGCGACTTTGACGCGGCGGCCGAATTATGTGAAGGCGATCGGCGCATCGTGCCTCAACTGGTGCTGCTGGCTATCAACAACCGCGACTTGGGCTATGCCAAGGTCAAGCAACTGATTGCCGACCGCTTTCAGCGCGACGTGTTGGCAGATCTCGAATACCGCATCACCTGGGTGGTTACGATGATCAAAAGTGCGCCAATGCTCGGACTGCTCGGTACGGTGTTAGGCATGATGGCGGCCTTCGGCAAGCTGGCCGGCCAGCAAAAGGTCGACGCCACGCACCTCGCCGGCGATATTTCGTTGGCGCTGGTGACCACGTTCGTCGGACTGACGATCGCCATTCCGCTCAGCCTGGTGCTGGCCAGCGTGCAGATTCGCCAACGCAAGATGGAGGATCTGGCCGGCGAAGGATTGGCTCGCTTCCTGGAGTCGTTCAAGCCGCTCGTCGAGCAGCCTGCCGAGGGAGTGCACTGAGCCATGGCCGCCTCCAATGCATTTCAGGATGCCCAAACCGAGTCTCCGTTTCCGCCCCGCAAGCGGCCGCAAGAAGACACGGAGATGGACATCACTCCCATGATTGACTGCACGTTTCTGCTGCTGATTTTCTTTACCGTTACCTCGACTCCCGACGCGCAAACCGCGCTGAACCTGGCTCCCGCCAAGCACGGAGTCGGCGTCAGCCAGCGCGACTCTATCATTATTTCCATCGCCGACAACGGCGAGTCGGAACCGGCCGCCGTGTATCTGGCGGACGGCAAAGTCGGCGAACCGCTCAAAGGCACGAATGAAGACCAGGCCGCGGAAATCCGCAAGGCGATTGAAGAGGGTATGGCCGAAGGCAAGAAAAACGTGCTGATTAAAGCCGAAAAGGGCGTGCTGCACCGAGATGTATCGCGAGTCGCTGCGGCGGCGGGCGGCGTCAGCGAAGAAGTCAGCCTGAATCTGGCTGTGATGGAAGCCAAGTAACCGCCAAGCAAGCCGGCCGTCGAGATGATCCGTTTCCAGTGTCACCAGTGCGGCAAGAAGCTGAAGGCGCCCGAGGAGTACTCGGGACGCGCGGTGCAATGTACCGGTTGCGGCGCCGTGCAGGCTGTACCTGCCATCGAAGCGCCGCCGGCCGAAACCCGCACTCAAACGATCCATCCCGCTTCGCCGTTAGCGCACGTCCAGCCGGCTGCGGCGGCGGAGGCGGGCGAAGAGTCTCCGCTGCTTGAGCGCAAGACCGGCATGACGGACGACGGCCTGGATATGACGCCGATGGTCGACGTCACATTCTTGCTGCTGATTTTCTTCATGGTCACAGCCGCATTTGCTCTGCAGAAGTCGATCAACATTCCTACGCCCGATCCCAGCGAGAGCGCGACGGAAAGTCGCACCGTCGAGGAACTGGAACAGGACGATGATTACATCATCGTGCGGATCGACAAAGACAATACGATTTGGGTGAACGACGCCGAGGCGCCCAGCGAGCAAGAGCTGCTCGCCAAACTCAAAGAGGCGCGGGAAGGTCCGCCCGGCACAACGACTAAGGGACCCAGCAAGTTGCTGGTCATGGCCAGCGGAGACGCACAACACGAAAAAGTGGTGATGGCGCTCGACGCAGGCACGGCTGTGGGAATGGACGATGTCCGCTTAGCCAATGGCGACGACGATTTCTGAGATTCTCCTGAGCCGAAGCATTCTTTGTTTATCCGCACGACGGTTGAGATCTGCTGAATGCCGAATCACGAAACCATTCTTGCCATCATCGAAAAAAGCCAGCTGGTTTCCTCGGCGGCGCTAGGCGAACTGCGAAGGAAGCTCGAGCAGTCCCCCGCTGCGGCCGACTTGCGGATGGCGGTGCGATGGCTGGTCCAGAAAGAGCACATCACCTCAGAGCAAGGCAGGAAGCTGCTGGCAGGCCAGAAACCGTCAGCAGCGCCGCCGGAGGCTGAAATCGGCCTGGCTCCCATGGCAGACGAAGCCGGGCCAAAGCCCAAAGCGGCCCCTTCGCCGGCTCGGCCGGCGGAAGAAGAGGAAGACTTGGAACTCTTTCCTCTCGACGAACAGCCGCCCAGCGCCGCCGTAAAGCCCAGAGCAAAGCCCGCCGCGCCGCGCGTCGATGACGAAGTGGACGAAGAGTTGGAATTATTTCCTTTGGACGAGCAACCTGCGGCTCCGGCGGCCAAGCCTGCTGCGGGAAAACCTCCCGCAGCCGGGAAGCCAAGTGCCGCGCGTGCTGCTGCCGCCAGCCCGCCGCGATGGGCCGGCACTCCGAAGCCAGCCATACCTGCGGCGGCGCCTCCCGCGCCTCGAGCGGCAAAACCGCGACAGGCCGTGCCGGCGGCGGATGTCTTCGCGGAGCCGGCGGCAGGACCGGCGGGCGGCTATTTCGGCGCTGAAGATCAATTTAGCCAGGAAGAACGCCAGCCCAAGCCCTCGCGCCACGAGCGCAGCATCTGGGACACGCCGCTGTTGCTGATTGGCGGCGGTTCTCTGCTGGCGATGGTGTTGGTGGGCGGCCTGCTCTATTGGGCTTTGAGCAGAGGCAACGCCGATCAGGCGTTTGCCATGGCGGAACAGGACTATAAAGCGGGCTCATACACACAGGCGATTCAGAAATTCGACTCCTTCCTGGAGAAGTTTCCCGACGATGCCAAGGCCAGCACGGTGAAGGTGCACCGCGGCATGGCGAAAATGCGGCAAGCCGTGGATGGAGCGCGCGATTGGTCGAAAACGCTCGATGTCGCCAAATCAATCATCGCCGAGATATCGACCGAGAAAGAATTCGGCGAAGCCCGGCAGGAATTAGTCGCTCTGCTGCCTAAAATCGCTGAAGGACTTGCCAACCAGGCGCGAGAAAAAGGCGACCATTCCCTCGTCGAGAAATCGAACGAAACGCTCAAGCTCATCAGCAAATATGTTCCCAAGACGATGATGCCCACGCAAAAGGTGGCCGACATCACGGCGTCATTGGCGCTGACGGAGCGAATCCTGGGTCGCGATGCCGCATTGGAAGAAACGCTGAAGGGCATTCAAAAGGCGATTGCCGAAGGCCAACCGCAGGTTGCCTACGCAGAACGCAAGCAGCTCTTGAAGAACTATCCCGACTTGATGAGCAATGAGCAACTGCAAAAGGCCGTCTTGTCGTTATCTGAGGCGGAGCGCGAGCAGGTTCGATACGTGGCGGAAGCAAAGCAGCCCGCGCCGGCTGAAGCCGCTTCGCCGGTCGAAGCGGAAGTCGTGCTGGCCAACGTCCAAGGCGGAGAAGCGCCTGGCATGGCAGGCCGACAGACGTACGCGTTGGCGGGGGGCGCCGTGTTCGCCTTGCAGGCCAATGACGGCAAGGTTCTTTGGCGTCGATTTGTCGGGTATGACGCTGCATTTTTGCCGCAGCCGCTCACGCTCGATCCGGGCAGCGACGTGTTACTCGTCGACACGACTCGGCAAGAAATCATTCGGGCTCAGGCTGACAACGGCGAAATTCGCTGGCGCCACGCGCTCGCTGAGGCGTTCGACGCAGATCCCGTCGTATCGCGCGATAAAGTCTGGGTGGCGACGCGCACAGGCCGAATCGTTGCCATCGATCTGGAATCGGGCGTTTCGCCTGGCTACTTGCAACTGCCGCAGGGGGTGCGGGTCGGGCCAGCCTTCGATTCACGCGGCCAGTTGTACTATCAACTGGGCGAGAACTCCAATCTGTTTATGGTGTCGGCAGCGACCAACGAGTGTCGCGAAGTGCTGTATTTGGGGCACGAACCGGAAAGCATTCGCGTACCGCCCTTAGTCGTCGCTCCCTATATTTTCGTGTGCGAAAATAACGGCGCTAGCGACTCGGTGATGCACGTGCTGTTGACCGACGCTCAGGGGCTCTCGGTCCGGCCGGCGCAGGCCTCGGTGCAACTCTCCGGGCACGTGATGGCGCCGCCCGTCGTCGCAGGCCGCACGCTCGTGGTGACGACCGACCGCGGGGCCATCTACTCTTTTGAGATCAACGCGCCCGATCCGGGACCTCCTTTGACCAAGGTGGCCGAAAAGCCGGCAGAGGATTCGGCTCCCCAGGTTCGCTATGCGCTGCTGCGAGATGCGCAGCTTTGGGTCGCGGGAATGGGGCTGACAAAGTTCGACATTCAATCGGCGCGGGGACGCCTGGAACCCAAGTGGATTCACGACGAAGGAGACACGTTCATCAGCGCCCCCACGATCCAGGGGGAAGTCGTCTTCCACGCTCGCCGCGAAAAGAATCAATCCGAAGTGTTGGTGTCTGCGGTCAAGGCCGGCGATGGCTCGCGAATTTGGCAGACGCAACTGGCGGCGCCGCCTGCCGGCGCCCCAATGACGGGCAAATCGGCCGATAAAATGACCGTCATGAACACGGCGGGGGCTTTGTTCGAGATTCCGACAGCGGATCTGAAAGGACGCGTCGTCCAAGATCGCGCCGTCGCCGCCACGCAGGTTGACCGCCCGTTTCCCGAAGGCGTTTCTCCCGCGGTGCTGGCAGGCGGTCGTCTGGCCCTCGGCGCCAACGGTCAGTCAAAAGCCTTGATTGCCGACGAGTCGGCTCAGCGCGAACTGCGATGGCTCTCGCTGCCCGATCCGCTCGGCGCCTTGCCGATCAGTTTCGGCGCCGGGCTGCTGACTCCAGGGCGGCTCGGTCAAGTGTTCGTCCTCGATGCCGTCACGGGCCGAAACTTGATGGCGCCATTCCAGCCGCGTTTGAGCGACAACGAACCGTATGCTTGGAGCCACCCTGCCAGGCTCGGCGATCATGAAGTTCTACTCGCCGACGGCCGCCAAACGCTGTTTCGGCTGGGAGTCGCCGCACAGCCGCAGCCTAATCTGGTCGCTCTCGCCACGGCGGAGCTACCGGGCCCCGTGACGGCGCCAATAGCCACGCTCAGCCAAACGGCTTATGCCGTCGATGGAACGGGCGAGTTGCGTTCGTATTTGCTTCCAGGCCTGAAGTCCGGCCCGACGTGGCCAATTGGCGGCGCCCAATGGGGGCCAATCCAAGTCGGATCATACGCCTTGCTGCTCTCGCGCGGCGGCGAGCTGGCATGCTACGACGATCAGCGGCAACAAGTCTGGAAAGTCGCCTGGCCGTACGGTCCGCTCGCCGGCACGGCGTTGGTCTCCGGCGAAGATTTTCTGCTGGCATCGGTGGCGGGGGTGGTTTATCGGATTGCGGCGGCTTCCGGCGAAGAACGCGGGCGCCTTGACGTGGGCGAACCGCTCGGGGCGGGGCCCGTTGCGGTCGGCGATCGGTTGTGGCTTGCCGGCCACGGAGGAACGTTGCTGGTCGTGGCTGCACCTTGAATCGTCATTCATTTCGGCGCGATGTTCGTATGCTGTTTGCCTTAAGTTTCATTTGGTCGCTGCTACTCGCCGCTCGCCGCAGGGCGATTCGGCTGGCCGCGCTCGCCCTGCTTGGGCTCGGCCTTGCCGCGTCTGTCGGATACTGCCAGCAGGCTGCCTCCGGCGATGAGGACGCCAACGTACCGCTATTCGAACGAGAGCCGTACGACGAAATCGTCCTAGACGATGAGGCCCACACGGTCGTGCCCGTGCTGCCGCTCGAGCTGCCCGACCGTCGAGTACCGGATCGAGATACGCTCAAAAAGAGCGATAAGCTGGTCGCCAAAAAAATTGACGATCCGACCCAAGACTACGAGATCTTGTGGAAAGATATCGCCGAGGTGCGACTCTTCGAGCAAATGGTGCTCGCCAAGGCTCGCGAACTGGTGCGTGAAGGCAAAAGCGATCCGCGGAAGTTCGATGAAGCGTATGCCTATTTTGATTACCTCAAGCACAACTACCCCAAGACAGAAAATCTCGACGCCGGACTGGAGGATTATCTTTATGAGGATGCCGGTCACTGGCATAAGGCGGGCAAGTATGAAAACGCGGTAGGCTTGCTTGACGAGTTGTACCGGCTCAACCGCGAGTACCCGAAGCTTGAAGCGGCGCTCGGGGCCACGACGCAAAAGATCGCTGAGCAGCTTGTGTCTCGCGGCGAGTACCCTGCCGCGCGTCGGCTGATTGCTCATTTGAAGCAAAAGTTTCCTCAGCAACCGATCATTGCCGAATTGGAGCAGCGATGGGCCGATGAAGCGCGGCAACTGGTGAAGGAAGCGAAACAGCAGGTCGACGACGGCAAGCTGCGCGAAGCGTGGACGACGAGTTCGCGCGCCGTGTTTATCTGGCCCAAGTCGGCGGAGATTCCGCCGTTTATGCAGGAGTTGCACAAGCAATACCCGCGAGTCGTCGTCGGAGTAACCTTATCTGCCGGCCCAGCTGCGGGGGACCGCGTTCTCGACTGGGCGGCTCGTCGTAACGGCCGATTGCTGCACCGCCTGTTGGTCGAATATCAGGGTCCGGGGACTGATGGCGGAGTCTATGCCTGCCCGTTTGGTCCCGTCGAATTGGCCGATATTGGGCGGCGTTTAAATTTCCGCCTTCGCCAGGGAATTCGCTGGTCGGGCGGCGAACAGCTTACCGGCTTCGACCTTGCCAGGCGTCTCTTATCGCTGGCCAATCGCGGTCTGCCGGGCTCCGATCCAGATTGGTCGGAGTTATTTGGCGGCGTGGAAGTGTTCGATGTCTTTAACGTCAGCGTCGACCTGCGATGGACCCATGTGCAACCGCTTGCCTTGCTTGAGACGCCGTTGGCGACCGCCGCCGAGGGAGAACTGGCCGCCACCGTCGGTCCCTACCGGCTGCTTGAGAATTCCGGAAAGGACGCCAGCTTCACGGCCAACAGCGGTTATTTCGACGCGCAGCCCGGCCAGACGCAGGAGGTCATCGAGCGGTACTACGAAGACGCCGGAGCCGCACTTCACGATCTGCGGAATGGGCAGATCCAAGTGCTCGACCGGCTAAACCCTTGGGACCTCGAAAGATTTCGTGAGCAACCCGACATCGTGGTCGAGCAATATGTTCTGCCCAGCGTCCACTGCCTGCTGCCCAATCGCCGCCACCCCTTGACCGGACATCGATCGTTTCGAAGAGCCTTGGAATACGCCATCGACCGCGGGGCAATTCTCAAAGACCAGATACTACGCGGCGCCGAACGTCCGGGCTGCCAATTGGTCAGCGGTCCGTTTCCGATTGGCAGCAGTCTCGAAGATCCGTTGCGTTACGCATATAACTCCGACGTCGCCGTGCGGCCTTGGAACCGCCGGCTGGCGTTGGCGTTAGCGGGCGTTGCACTGCACGATGTTTCGGAAGCATCGAAGAAAAAAGGCGCCGGAGAAGTGAAAGCGATTCCGCCTCTGGTCCTCGCCTATCCGGCGCACGAACCGGCGCGCATCGCCTGCAAGGCCATTCAGCGGCACCTCAAGTCGGCGCAAATCCCGATCGAATTGCGCGAACTCAAGCCGGGCGAAGCCTTTCCCCCCGACGACAATTACGATCTCGTTTACGCCGAGTTGGTGATGCAAGAGCCGCTCGTCGATGCGGCCCGATTGCTCGGCCCCGAGGGCATCGCCGGAGAGGCGACGCCGTATATGGTGCTTGCGCTGCGCCAGTTGAGTTCTGCCTCGGGCTGGTCGGCGGCGCGAAAGAAGCTTCAGCAGATCCATCGGCTCGCCGACGACGATACCGCGGTGATTCCTTTGTGGCAATTGACCGAATTCTTCGCCTATCATCGCAGCCTCGAGGGCATCGGCTCAAATCCGGTGACGCTCTACCAAAACATTGAGCAGTGGCGAGGCAAGTTCCGAATTCCCGCGGAGTCGCCATGAGGTTGGTCATTCTAAAACGCGCAGAAGGGCGACGCCGGCGCTGCCGATGGACGACCGCATGGCGCCTGGCGGTCATTTGCCTGGCTGCTGCATCGCCCGCACACGCTGCCCAATCGGTCTGGGAACTGACGCCCTATCGCATCCGCGTGCTGGTCGCTGCGGCGCCCAAGCCAGAGATCACCGCGCGCATGATCGAGCGCGTTCGAGCGGTCGTATCTGAGCGGGCGGCAACGGCGATCGGCGGTTCATGGGACTTGCACGTGGAAGCAGCGCCGGGCCCATTGCAATCGGTCATGCTCGCCTCGTTAGAGAAAGTCTCATTCGACCAGTTGCCCCAGGATTTGCTTGAGGGAAACGAGGACAAAGCGATTTTGCTTTCCCTCGATTTTCGCGATGGCTCGTATCTGGTCGGCGCTCGCGAGTTCGACTTGCGCAGTCGGATGACCGCAGCTCCCGTCTTGCGGATCGTGCCGGGACCCGCCACGCTTGGAGATGATGCGTTTCTTGCCGTGACTGCGGCTTTCGCGCCTCTCGCTGAAATTGAAAAGGTGGAAGATAAGCAGGCTTCTCTACGGTTACGGGCTGCGGAACTCCCCGTTAAAGACCCGACACTAACATCGGTGCGGCCCGGCGATGTCTTCCGCGGCGTGATTCGCTTTAACGACCGCGACGGCAAGCTCCGCAAGCTGATGTCGCTCGACTGGACTTTCCTGACGGTTCAGCAGGTCGACGGTCCCGAGTTGACATGCAATTTGCACAGCGGACTACGCAGCCCGCTCAGCGGTCGCCGGCGCGGCAAAGTCGAGCAACTGGCCTTATTGACGCGCTCCCCCGGCGGAAACACCCGGCTGGAACTTTATTCTCGTCCCATTTCCAAACGTCCTGACTCGAGCCGCCCGCTGGCGGGCTATGAGGTCTATTCGCATCCGGCAGACTCGCCGGTCACGACGTTGCTCGGCCGAACCGACGGCCGAGGCGAGTTGACCATCGCGGCCGACGCCAGCCCCGTGCGAGTGTTGCTTATCAAGCACGGCGGCGAACCGTTGGCGAGATTGCCGATCATGCCCGGATTGCAATTGACCGCGCGGGCCGAAGTCGCCGACGACGATCAGCGGCTGGCGGCCGAGGGTCTGGTGACTGGGCTGCAGGAGAACTTCGTTGAGCTGGTGGCCAACCGCGCCGTGCTGATGCTGCGGATTCGAGGGCGCATCAAAGACGGCAAACTCGAAGAAGCCAAAACCTTGATGGCAGAACTGCGCAAGCTTGGCCGCCAAGACGATCTTTCACTCATGATTGATTTGCGCAAGCGGTCCGCGGCCTCTGCCGATCCGCGAATGCAGCGGAAAATCGATCGGTTGTTCGAAGACACGCGAGAGATCGTCAACCGATTCCTGACTCAAGGAGAGGTCGACCGATTGGAAAGCGAATTGGCGGCGGCGCTGCGCGGGGAAGCGCCTCCTGCTAACGACGATCCCGAGGCGGCAAGCGGGGGCGGATATTAAGGCGCCGCCATTGGAAACGCGTGGTGCGCGATCGTCGCCGCGCCGCTGTCGCACTTCCACGCCTGGCATTCCACGGCGACTACTGGGCAGTAAATGCGGTATAGATCAAACTGCCGACGATTGCCACCAGCGTGCCGAGCGCGGTGATCATGCCTACGAGCACTAGAATCCGCACCGTCGCGGGAAGCTCGCGGATATTGCCATTCCAATGCAGCGGCTGCATGTCGGGCGAAAACAAGGGCAACGTCTCTTGACTGGCGCCCGCCATTGGCTGGGTGCCCAGCGAAAGCTGGCTCGGGCTGTCTCCCTGACCGGGTTCGTCCAACGGCTGTACGGAAAAGTTAGGTTCGGTGTCATCCAACGTCGACGGAGCCATGACTCGCCGGGCTGCGGCGGCGCTCAATGGTGGCGGAATAGGGATGGGCGAAGCCACGCGGACTTCGTGCCCAGGTGTCGCCGCGGCATGGCTCGCCCAGAATGCGAGTCGTGAAATCACTTCTCCCGCGGACTGGATGCGCTCTTTTGGATTCTTCGCCATCATGTCGGCGATCACTTCCACAAAATCATCGCTCAGATCCGCATTCAAGCGACGCGGATCGAGCGGCATGACCTGGCAGTGATTGCGCGCCTTGTCGCGCGCTGTGCCGCCGGGAAACGGCACCTTGCCCGTTACGGCGTAATACAAGGTGCAGCCCAGCGCATAGATGTCGCTGAGCGGCGTCGGATGATCGGGATCGGTGATTTGTTCCGGCGCCAGGTAGTCGGCCGTGCCCACGACTTTGCCGCCCCGCACGTCGGTTTGTTCGGCCTCATTGAAAAACCCGGCCAGTCCTAGGTCTGACACTTTGGTATGGCCGTCGGGCGTCACCAGCAAATTGCCGGGTTTCACATCGCGATGAATCAGGCCGCGACTATGAGCGTAGGCCAATCCTTTGGCCGCCTGAGTGATAATGCCGGCGGCGGCGGTCATGCTCAGACGCCCCTGGCGCCGAATCAACCGGCGCAGGTCGGTGCCGGGGATGAATTCTGTCACGAGAAAATGCACGTTGCGGTCGTGCCCCGCATCGTAAGCGCGAACCAGGTTCTCGTGGTCGAGCTGCGCTTGGGTGCGAATCTCGCGGGCGAAACCGGCAATAGCTTCAGGAGTGGATTTATGCTTGGGCAGCACCTTGACCGCGACGACGCGGTTCATGATGGAGTGTTCGGCCTTGAAGACCTGGCCCATTCCCCCTTGGCCGATTGAATCGATGATGTGGTAGGGGCCGAGATTGAAAGTCGTGCGGCCTTCACGGAGTTGCTCCGCCTGCCACCGGTTCAAACGCCCAAGCGCGACGAGCTTCTTGGCCAGACGTTCGTCGTTGATTGGCTTGTCGGGCTTGCGACCGCTCGAGCGAATCAGCTCAACGGCCTCGTCCAGCTCTTCCTGAGTGACCAAGCCGCTGGCTAAGGCAGATTGTTGGAAAACCGACTTATTCAAAGATGCGTCCCGGACGTTGAGCTCAGGTCGGCCGCCCGCGGCAGCCTCGGCGCCTCTTCGCAGTCCCTTCTCCTCTACCACCTTACCGCGCACGGCTGGGCCGCGCCAAGCTGCCGGCCAGCGAGGCGGTTTTTTCTCCCTGGCGCGGGGCGCGCCATCGCTCTTTTTGAGGGTTCGCGAGCCCCCTGAGTTCCCAGAAAACCGTCAAATCTGGAAAAAAACGGCGAGCCGCGTCCAATCGGCCGCCCTGCCGGCTGCAATCGCCTTAGCTCGCCAGCGCTTCGTCGAATCCAAACTTCCGCCAGGCGACGGGCGCAGGCGCAATCAGATTGATTGCGGTCCCTTGCGTCGGATGGGTGAAATGCAAGCGGCGAGCGTGCAGCGCAATTCCCGCGGGAAAATCTTCTCGGCTGCCATACTTGCGATCTCCTAGCACCGGCAAGCCGCGTCCGGAAAGTTGGACGCGAATTTGGTGTTTGCGACCCGTATCCAATTTCACTTCCAGCAGCCAGAATTGGCGAACCTTGATCAGCCGACGATAACTCAAGCGCGCTTCCTGGGCCCCCGGTCGCCCGGAGCTGGTGCGGTGCATTTTGCGATGACGCTCGTCCTTGATCATCCAGTCGACGCACTGCTCTTCGGGAGGCGGTTGGCCCGAAACGATCGCCCAATACGACTTATCCACGACGCGCGTGCGAAATTGCTCGGTGAGTCGCGCAGCAGCTTTTGACGTGCGGGCGAACAGCACGATCCCCGAAACGGGGGCATCCAGACGACTCATAGCGCCGAGATAAACATTGCCCGGCTTTTGGTATCGCTGCTTGATGTAGTCCTTGGCGAGCGCCAGCAAGCTCGGGCGCCCCGCGGCCACGCCCATGGTCGCCAAGCCGACCGGTTTTGACACCGCCAACAAGTGATTGTCTTCGTAAAGAATCTGCAACTGCGACGACAGCATGAGGTTTTCAGGCAAGTGAAGAAAGAGGCGTCGCAAAGTGCAGATGATGAAATAAGCGCGGCGGGCCGCAGGCTGGCCCGACCTGTCCGGCAGTGCCCGCCGTTGGCTACAATGCGGTAGCCGCCAACAGCGTTGCTGCCGACGCCGTTGCCCGTGCGGAGGGCGAATTCTCACCAATCTTAACAATTGCCACGATGATGAACGAGTTGGTCTCGCCCACAAAATCAGCCGAGCCGGAAATGATACTCGCGAGCGGCTCCCCTCGACGCCGAGAACTGCTGACCGAGGCGGGTTACCGGTTCCGTGTGATTCCCCCCCACGCCGAAGCGGAATGCGGCGTGTGCAGCGGCGAGTCGCCCCCGGAACTCGTGGCCCGGCTGGCCTTTCAGAAGGCGGCCGACGTCAACCAACGAGTCGCAAGCGGTTTGATCGTGGCCTGCGACACAGTGGCTGAATGCGCAGGACACATTCTCGGCAAGCCGCTCAACGAACAACATGCCCGCGAAATGCTCGAACTATTGCGAGGTCGCGAGCACCGAGTCTACAGCGGTCTTTGTCTGTGGCGGGCGCCCACAGGCGAGCCTTGCCTGGCCGTTGAGCGAACCGTGCTGCGGATGCACCCGCTCACGGCGGAGCAAATCGACGAATATCTGGCCAGCGGTCTCTGGGAAGGCAAGGCGGGGGCCTTCGGTTATCAAGATCGGCTCGGCTGGCTCGAAATCGTCGAAGGGAGCGAGTCGAATGTCGTGGGTTTGCCAATGGAACGGCTTCAGCAAATGCTGGCTCAGATGGCTTGACCCGCAAGAAATGCTCGACCGCGACCGTGACAGGCCACGCGGTTCGCCCGCCACGAGGAGGACCCCCGTGGCAAGCTGCGTTGTTCCGCGGCCCCATGATTTGGTCCAGCCGCTATCGCGTCGGCGACTCGGCCCTGGCGCAATCGTCTACAGTTGGCGCCTTCGATTAGCGCAAGGCTTTGGCGGGCCGTTTGATTCGCGCCGCGCCATTCTTGGCAAGAGACTGCGGCGGCTTGAGCTCGATCAATTCCGCCAATCCGGCGCGAGCGAATTCAGAGCCCGACACGTATCGTCCCGGCGCCATCCAGCGATCAACCAATTCTTTGGTCGTGCCGAGTAGTTCCGCCAGCAACCGGTCCATGTCGGTTTCCAATTGGCCGAAATGCCGAGCCCACTCGGCCGCCTCGGCCAATCCGACGTTCTCCTCGCTTTGCCATTTCATCGGATGAAACAACAGCACGCTGTACGGCGTCACGAGCCGGCGCCGGCAGGCAGCCAAGGGCCACAATGCCGCGGAAGAACATTCACCCGTGACTAATCCTGTGGCGCGCAAACCCCGCACGAGCAGCGTGGTCATTAGCGCCATCCCCGAGTAAGGGCTGCCGCCGGGCGAATCGAAGTACAACATGCATTCGCCGCCCATGGGTATGTCCAGCAATTGCCGCGTCAATTCGCCTTCGCAATCAGTCAAATCGCCGACAAAGGCAATTTCCGGCGTCTTCTCTGCGTCGTCGCCTTCCATTAATCTTCGCCTTCCTTAGAGTCGGAGCGGGGAACCGCAGTCTTGTCTGCCAAACGCAGCCGCATGCGAATCGGTCCCTGGCAACATTCGCATTCTTTTAATTCGTACATTGGAATCGAGCAGATGTCGCACCAATAATCAAGCTCGTATTTAGCGCCATCTTTCAGTGCATAGACGCGCACGACCTGAATCATCGGCGAGCCCTCATACGTGCGCACCATCAACTCTAAATCCAGGTTGCGGAGCCGCTCGTCGATAAAAAAAGCGCGCCCGCGGAAATCCTTGACGATCGGCAGCAATCCATCAGTTGTCTCGAGCGCCACGACGGCATGAATTGCGTCCCGATCGGTTTCGATGCCGTATTTCTTCTTCAACGCCTCCGCCAGCCACACGACTCGGCCGCGCAACGACTGCGTGCGATAGGCTGGCTTGCCGGCTTCGCTGTGAACGGCGGAGGTCTCAACGGCGGGTTCGTCCGCCGCTAAAATCGGCGCGAGCATCAGCCCCGCAGCGATCGCTACGCAAATCGTCTTGGCAATGGAGAACATCGATAGGCGCGACAAGCTTGGCCTCTCGCTATGGCACGGCCAAGGCAGGAAATACTATTCGGCGGCTTTTCCCACCACGACCAGTTGCAGCGTCAATTTCCCGGTCTTTCCTCCGGCCGTCGTCGGATTGGAAAACTTCACGCTCCACAATTCTCGCGCCTCGTCATGCGCCATTTTGGGCGACTCATCGGCGTCGGGCTCTGCTGCCAACAAACTCAGCATCGCCGGATGTGTTCCGCCTGCCGCCTTGGGACTCAACGAGAACATTTTTTCTTTGCTCATCGGCTCCGACTGCTGATCGTCGGCGGCCCGGAACAAAAGCAGGAAATCCCGCGTGTCTGACGTGCCTACATGGTTGCCATCCTGTGGCTGAAGCGCATAGCGCAACGTGTAAAGACCTCTGGCAATCTCTTGGCCGCGGAAATCGCCGCCTTTGCGGGCAAAGCGGACGACGCCGATCAGCTCGCCTGGCTCAAGCGGATAAATTATCGTATTTGACCGCTTGAAATCGGCGTCCACCGTCCAAGCCTTACAGGGCCAAACCTCACAAAGCGTGCGCTTGCCGCTTTTCACCACGAAGCCGGTCGGCGAAAGCTGCTCGGCGACGGCCGACCCCAGTTCATCGTCGGGCGCGGCCTGGTTTAACGCCTCCACGCTGTAATCGGCCGACTTTGCCGAGGGCGAAATTCCAATTGCAATCAACAACACAAGCAAACCGACAAATCGCATCGGCGGATTTCTCCTCAAGAGCCTCGCTAGAAATTTTCTCGCACATCGCAGCCTGACAGTCAGCTGTCATTATAGTTCGACGGCATCCGCGAAGGCAAAAGCGAATTTGGCCTCTTCCGCGCCCACGGCAAGCCCATGGAAAAACGCAGGAGCCTCTCGGATTTCTCCTGCAAGAACACAGCTGCAAAGCATGATCGCTGCACGAATGGCAACAGAGGAAGACGAATGGAGAAGTGCGAAGCACTCCGGCCACGCCGAGTCGTCAGGCGTGGATGAGTTCGGTGGCGGCGAGCGCTTCCTGATTCAAGCGCGGATCGAGCCGCGCGGCCAAAGAAACCATCCGACGGATCTCCGGCGTCTGGGCCGGATTGAGCGACTCCGTCAGCTCGATTCCGAGTTGCCAAAATCCGCCGCCCAAGGGAACATTCTGCCGCACCTCGCCCAACACGAAGTAAGCCTGCTCCGCAAACCAGAAGCCGACCGCCACGCGCTCTGCGCGAAAGGGCTGCGGCAATACCAAAGCCAAACCACGAGTCGATAGGTTCTTGGTCAAAGCGAATGTCGCTTCTTGAATCGACAGCTCTCGATCGTATGGAGCCAACAGGACAGGCGCCGTGCGATGCAGGCGATGTTCCCAGCGGGCCTCAAAATCGAACGACGCCGGGTCAGGATGGACGGCGTCGAGAATCCGTCGGATGACCTTATGCACTGCCAGATTTCTAGGACGTCGGCCAAAGGGACACATGCGTTGTCTCGCACAATCGTTAGGTGGACGATGATCGCTTGAAGCATAGCTTTTTATCTTCTCTTGCGGACGGGATGCCCGATTCGTACCGAGACGCTTCTGCCGGCACGAATGTCTGGCGCACGCCGCAAATGCCGAATACGCCGAATGACGCGGTTGCGCCCCCGATGACAGCGGAGTGAGGGGAGCGGGCACACGGAACAGGCGCCCGCGACTTCAGCCTTAGCAAAGCTCGGGAATCGGTCGCCCGCCCTCGGTGACGATCGGATTCGGTCGTCCCGAGGCGTTGAGCCAATGGCTGCTAAGATCGATCTGGAGATGGCGAAACACCGTGGCCGCCAGATCGGAAGGCGTCAC
>JAICIG010000071.1 GCA_025924495.1 Pirellulales bacterium
TCCCTGTTGACCCTGTCCCTGTTGACCCTGTCCCTGTTGACCCTGTCCCTGTTGACCCTGTCCCTGTTGACCCTGTCCTTGTTGACCCTGTCCCTGTTGACCTTGTCCCTGTTGACCTTGTCCCTGTTGACCCTGTCCCTGTTGACCTTGCCCCTGTTGACCGCCGGGTTGTTGATTTGGCGGCGATGTTGCCTGACCAGCGGGCTTGCCTTGACCTTGGCCAGGGCTGTCGTTGAGCATGGCGTGCTGCGATGCACTACGGGTCGGCGATCCGAGGGCGCCGGCGATCAACTCCTCCACAGGATATTCGGGATTGGGTCGAGGAATCAGCAACATCGCCAGCAGCAAGGCGGCAATCAACACCGCACCGACGGCGAGCCAGGCGCCGGTCATTGTCAATGGCATCTCCAGCTTGCGCTGGCGGAGATAACGTCGTAAACCAAGAAAGCTGGTAGTCAGCAATAGTCCCAAACCGCTCGCCACATAAGCCATCAGTAGCCAGAAAACGTACCGCCGTCGTGCTAAGTCGCCGGACGGCACAAAGGCCTGGCCTAATCCAAAGAGTGGCAGCGCGGCCAGGGAAAAATAGACCACCCACAAACCCGGCGCATGCGGCCTGTTGCGGCGCTGCTCGGGGTCTTCAAAGAATCGCTGGAACCAAGTTTGCTTGACCGGCGGCTGAGTTGTCGCCGCTGTGCCATCATCCGATTCGGGTGCAGCAAAGCGGCTCGCCGTCTGGTCGTTGCTTTGGGTCTCCTTGGCGGCGTCCCCGTTATCCAGGCCGGCGATCTGCAACAGGCCCTCGCCGGAGGCATCCTGAGAATCATCGATCAACGTGCAATCCCAAGTCAATTTGTGCGCACACCACCAGACTAGCGCCATCAAACCCCAGGCGATAAAAGGCGAATCGACGAACCGCATCATCGCCACGCCAACCGCGCCTGCCAAAGCGAGGCCATAGACGCTGGCCCGTTCGGCGCCTTCTTCCATGGCAATCCGCGCAATCAGCACGGTTGCCAATACAAACCAGAACATGATCCAAGTCAGTCTCGCCTCGTACTGCCCGCGATAGAAGACTTCCAACAGGAAGAAGCACAAGCTGCCGACGAGCACCATGATTAACGCCGGGCTAAGGGCGATCACCACATAATCAATGCTCGTCATTTGCGGTCGAGCGCGGGCCATGGCTCTATCTTATCACTCGGGGGCGCAGAATCAGCAATGGGTTGAAGGATGTCTTCTGCAACTCAGCAACTCGCTTGGAGGGATGGCATTCATCTAGCGCATCAAGTGCTGGCCGCAGAGGGCCGAAAGACTCGCCTCGTCGAGGACCTGCCGCGCTTCGACCCCTTGGGCCAGCAATCGTCCCGCCGCCTCCTGGAACTGAAATTCGTCGAACACAATCAGGACCGCGGTCACGGCATAACCTCGGCGTTTGAGACTCCCCAGGGCAAATGCCGTTTCGGAAGAAACGTCAGCCAGCACGGCCACTACGGTAGCGTCGCGAGGCAGCCGGCTGGCGGTCTCGGCAATCAACTGAGCGAACGTCAATCCGTCGGTCAATTCGACTCTGGCCAGCGTTTCTAAAATCCGCCATAGTTGTTCAGGACCGCGACGGGTCGGCACGCTCACCGGCCGCAGCCGCTCGCTCCGTTCCGTCATGTTGACGTTGCGTTGCGCGGCCGATCGGCTGCGATAGTCGTGGGCCCATCCCTCCTGACGAATGCGGTCCGCCGCATCGCGGCCATTCGTGACCAAACCGACCTGCTGCCCCATCAAGTAGACTTCGTTCGCCAGCGACGCGGCCGTCGTTACGGCCAGTTCCGATCGCAACGGCTCGTTAGTCTTCGGGTATTCCTGCTGGTGGAAACCGAGCACGATGGTGGCGCCGGCAATTGTCGATGGTTCGTAGATTTTGCTATGCAGCGTGCCGGTGCGCGCAGTCGCGCGCCAATTGACCCGATTCAGGGGATCGCCGGGTTGATACAACCTGACTCCCGCGATGCGAGTCGGGTCTTCGTAGAGGCGATGCGTCAAGCGAATTTCGCCAACGGGCCGACGCGAGGCCAGATCGTAACCTTCGAGCGGCACAAGCTTGGGATAAACGAGGACGAAATGCGGCTCGGTCGCCACGCGATAACGCCGATGCAGGCCAAACAGATCGCCCGTTTCCAGAATCACCGGACCGATCTGGTAATAACCTCGCATCAAGAACTCAAGCTGATACCTCAATATCTTTTGGCCGCCGCGCCGCAACATGCCAATCAGCAGCCGGCGGCCAATCACGCGAATTCGCGGCGGACGCTGCAAAAGCGACTGTCGCGGCAGGCTGTCCTCGACCAAAGTCCAAGCCACCGGCAATCGGCCGCTGTTTTGCACCGTAACGACAACCGCCAGCTTATCGCCGATTTCGGCCGTCAGCCGGTTGCATTCGCGAGTCGCCTCGAGGTGATCGATCCAGTAGCGAGCCAGGAATCGGCTGACGACCATGACGCCCAGCAACACGTACATGGCATAGGCTAACAGGCCCAATTGAAAAATCAGGGCCGCCAACAGAATGACGATGGCGCCAAGATACCATCTCATGAAACCGCCGCTCCGGCGGACGCCGTCGGCACTCGCACTTCATTGAGCACTTCGTCCACCACGTGCGCGGCCGTAACCTTTCTCAGCCTGCTCTCAGGACGCAGCACCAGGCGATGCGTGAGCACCGGGGCGGCCATCCGCTTCACGTCGTCAGGCAGCACAAAGTTATTGCCGCGCATCGCCGCTACGGCCTGCGCCGTGCGATAGAGCGCCAGCGAAGCTCGCGGACTGCCGCCCAATGCAACATCGTCGTGCGATCGCGTGCTGTGAACGACCTCCAAGATGTAATTGCGAACCTTCTCGTCGACATACACTTCGCGAATCGCCCGCTGGCAGGCAATCACATCGGCCGCAGTCACGACTGGGTCCAGATTGTCGATTGGGTGCCCTCGCTGCAGCCGCTCCAGCATCTTCGACTCTTCTTCGAGACTCGGATAACCCAGGCTGAGCCGCACCAGGAAGCGGTCCAACTGCGCTTCGGGCAGCGGAAATGTTCCTTCATGATCGACCGGGTTTTGCGTAGCGATGACCAGAAACGGGCGCTCAAGCGGATACGTTTCGCCGTCGACGGTAACTCGGCCTTCGGCCATCGCTTCCAATAATGCCGCCTGGGTCCGCGGCGTGGCGCGGTTGATTTCGTCGGCCAGCACGATTTGGGCGAAGATCGGCCCTCGGCGGAAGACAAATTCGCTGAGTTTCTGGTTGAAAATCGAGGCGCCGGTAATATCCGACGGCAACAGGTCGGGCGTGCATTGCACTCGCTTGAACGAGCAATCGACGCTGCGGGCCAGCGCGCGGGCCAGCATGGTCTTGGCCACGCCGGGCACATCTTCCAATAAGATGTGCCCCTCGCAAAAATAAGAGACCAGGGCCAGCACCACTTCCTGCCGCTTGCCAAGAATGACTTTCTCAACGTTGCCAATGATCTTTTTGGCGACTGCGCTCACATTCGACATGAGGAAGACTCGCGCCGTGGGGTGGTTCAAAGCGACGTGAAAGGCTGCCAGGCAAAGCTGCGGGCGTGCGCGCCGCAAGCTGACGACGCGCAATCCGCCTGCTGCGCATTATGATCGGCGGCGAGGACGGTTCCTAGCGGCAGAGGCAGCGCACCGTCGCCAGATCGCTCTCGTTTGGGGCGACCAAGGCGACGAACCGTCATTTTCGGCCGCAAACCAGCGCGGCCCCATTGCGCCGCGAAAGCGATCAGCCTGAAGTCGCTACGTGGAAGAGCGACGGCACGTCACCAGCCGAAGCTCGAGAAGGCGCCAGAAGGCAATGAGAAATGAACGAACGGTCATGCCGACCCGGGCTAAACGTCCGAGTCGGCACGCCGTTGGAATATTACATGGCCGTGCAGAGCAGCCGTGCGCAGAGCGACTATTCGCGCCCGCGACCGTAACCGCCGCCCCCGTGACCGCCACGGCCGCCGCCGTAACCGCCGCGCCCGCCGCCCCCACCGCCGCCCCCGGGACGGGGCGAGCGCTCGCGAGCTTCGTTCACCGTCAGGTTGCGGCCCTGGAAATCATTGCCATTCAGGGCTTGCATGGCCTGTTGAGCGGCATCCTGGCTCTCCATCTCGACGAAGCCGAAACCGCGCGAGCGGCCGGTCTCGCGGTCCATGATCACTTCCGCCGAACGCACTGCGCCGTACTGGCCGAACAGCGACTCGAGGTCAGCCGTGGTGACGGACCAGGCCAGGTTACCAACATACATCTTCATCAGAACGACCCTTCACAATCAAAAACGAAAACCGACAAACAGGGAAAATCCGCAGATTTTTTCCGCGGCGCGAACGCTGGAGGAGAGGGCGAGCATGGACGGGAGGAATCGGAGGCCGGCGGAAAATGCTCGCTACGTTGAGAAAAGACCCCCGCTTCCTGGCGGCGATCTTGACTGGAACCTTACTCTTTTTCGCCGCAGCTTTCCATAGAGAAAACCGAATTTTCTCGAGCGCTTGGCGGACGGCCCGAGCGTTCATCCAGGCGTGTCTGGCAGACTGGCTTGCGCGGCTGGCCGCATTTTGATAGGGGCAGGCCCGAGAAGCAAGTGAATTTTGCCTAGGACTTTCGGTTTTCTTACTGCCACTGGGCCAGTCGCCCCACAGAAGCACAGGGACGAAGTTGTTCGCCGCTTGGTGCCCGCCCGGACGCTCTTCGGAGCCAACTCGCATGTCGTGCAGCGCCTGGCTGGCCGTGGGATGACGCAACGGCTATTTGGGCCGCAGTCGTTGCACGCCGGCGGCCTGCGTCTTACGACGGTAAACCTTGTCGCTGCTGGTCACATACAGCGTCTTCAGGTCGGGGCCGCCGAACACGACATTCGAGAGGAAGGCGGGTTGCGGCTTGAGGATGACGCCGCAAAGCCGGCCCGTCGGATCGAACACCTGCAGCCCGGCGTAGGTGCACGCGTAGAGTCTGCCCGCCGAATCAATCGTCATGCCGTCCGCACCGCTACCGGCGCGTCCCGGAATCATCCGCAGCATGTAGTACGGCTGCTTGAAACTAAGGTTGCCGTCGGCCTCGACGCGGAAGGTCCACAAATAGGGCGTCATCGTGTCCGCGACGACCAGCGTGCCCTCGTCGGGCCACAACACAATGCCCAGCGGGCGTTCGATGCCTTCGTCAACGACTCGTTTCTTTGCTTTGGGGCTGATGTACCAGACTCGGTGCTGGCTGGGATCGGTGAAGTAAATTCCCCCAGCTTTCGTCACTGCAAGGTCGTTGGATTCGACTCCTTCGGCGATCACCGACGCTTTGCCTTTGGAATCGTAAGCGACGATTCGCTGCTTGCCATTCTGGCAGGCATAGAGCCGGCCATCGGGGCCGAACATCAGACCGTTTGCGCCAAAGCTGTTTTCCACGAACACGCTGACTTTGCCTTGGGAGTCCAACTTGTGGATGCGGCTGGCTTCCACGTCGCTGAAGTAGATATTTCCTGCCGCATCAACCGCCGGTCCCTCGGTGAACTTGAACCCGGTAGCCGCGACCTCCCAGCCTTCGCCTTCGAGCAGGACTTGCGATAGCGGCATGTCCTGGGCGAACGAGGCCGCGCCGGTCCAATAGGCGCCGGTCCACATGCAGACAAAAACCCACCGTTCAAGCATGGTGCTTGTCGCCTTTTGCAATCGTCAGCCCCTCGGCTCTGTTACTCGCAATGTGGCGACGTTCATGGCGATCGACGCCGGATTCTCTAGCCGCCACTCCGTCGCGCAGATCGGTGCGCCGAACCCGGAGTTCGGCGCGGCGTCTCGTGATGCTTACTTTATCTCGTCTTGCGGCGCTTGGTAGTCTTTCCATAGCCAGTGAAGCGAGTCGGGCAGGATGGCGCCGCCATGTTTTCCATTGTGCCCGCCATCGCCATAGACGAACTGGTAGTCGTACTTGGCGAACCTCAAGGCCGCAGCCATCTCTTGGTTCGCCAACGGCCAATTGCCGTGCAGATTATCGAGATCTCCTGAGCCATCCTGCAAGAAAACCTTGATCGGCTTCGGCTCGGTTTTACGGATTAGCGCGGGATACACATGGCCGCCGCGAATGTTGGTGAAGCTGCCGACATGGCTCAGCACTTTGCGAAAAGCATCGGGGCGCTCCCAGGCCACGGTGAATGCGCAAATGCCGCCCGAGCTGATGCCGCAGATCGCGCGTCCTTCGGGGTCGGTCGTCAGTCGGTATTGCTTGCCCACTTCCGGCAGAATCTCGTCGAGTAAGAAGCGCGCGTATTGGTCGCTGAGGGTGTCGTATTCGAAGCTGCGATTCTTCCGCGACTCTTCGCCCGGCTTGGCGGCGGGAATCACTCCAGGATTGATGAAGATACCAATCGTGACCGGCATTTCTGTCTTGTGGATCAGGTTGTCGAAGACGATCGGCGTGCGGAAATCGCCCTGTTCTTTGACATAGGTCTCTCCGTCCTGGAACACCATCACGCAGGTTTGCTTATCTGCCTGATACTGGGCGGGAACATAGACCCAATAGTCGCGCTCCGTGCCCGGAAATACCTGGCTCTTCCAGTGGTATTTCTCAACTTTGCCCTGGGGCACGCCCTCATGGCGCTGGGAATCGGCCCCGTGCTTATAGTCCTCCGCCGCGCGAAGCGGCGCAGCAACCGCCAGGAGCGTTGCGGCCAAAATGAACCGTGAAAACATGTCAGTCTCTTTCTGTTTTGGACCGAGAATGCGGCCGACCGGCCGCCGAGCGGAGTTCAGGCTAATCGCGCGTCGCATCATGGGCAAGTGGGGAGGACGAGCTGGTTTGAACGACGTGAGATTGCGAGCAGCCGGCTGTGAATTTCCGTTATGTGGACGTGCGCCGGCGAGCTTGCCGGGCTGACCAATCCCCAGCAATCCCGCATGGAAACGGCGACTTCGACCGACCGAGCCGCTTGACAGGTCGTTATATCCTGTCGTATATAGCGGTCCTCGCCATCACTTGTCGCCAGGGCGTCTTGCCATGAGCACCACAGAACTTGCACCGATTGCGGCGCCGCGCCGCGGCTTTACCTTGATCGAGCTATTGGTCGTGATCGCCATTATCGGCCTGCTCATCGCTCTGCTCTTGCCGGCCGTGCAGGCGGCCCGCGAGGCCGCGCGCCGCGCCGAATGCAACAATCACCTCAAGCAGCTCGGCCTGGCGATGCAGAACTACCATAGCGCATTCAACAGCTTTCCGCCGGGCCGGCTGCGGTGCCAAACGTTGCCTCAGCAAGGGCGGTGCTTCTCCGCCTATGCCTTCCTGCTGCCGCAGTTGGAACTCGTCACTCTCCAACAGCGGGTCAACTTTCTGGCCAACCCCGACATTGCCGATCCCCTGTATGGCGACGTGAACGCCACAGCCAGGAACACTCACCTGCCGCTTTTGACGTGCCCCAGCGATACTTACCGCATTCTGCAGACTGGTTGCGAGGTACATAACTATCCGCTCTGCACGGGCAACACGTTTCCGGTGTCGCCCTTGAATCCTTCCGGCAAGCCGGTAACAGGCGTCTTCTTCGAAAATTCTCAAGTCGGCCTGCGAGACATCACCGATGGCAGCAGCCAGACCGCCTGTATCGGCGAAAACTCGCTGTCGATCCCCGGCATGGGCGAGGATTCGCCCGGAAGTGGAACCTGGAATGGCAAACCGACGAGAGGCTTCGTGCTGACGACCGGCAACGATAACAGCTCGAACGGTCCGGAGCTGACCAACTATCCAGCGCAATGCGCGCCGGGCAATCTGATCCAACAAACTCGAGGCAGCAAATGGATCTACGGCGCGCCGGGACATTCGATGTACAACCACATCCGAGGCCCAAACGATCCAAACATCGACTGCCGCGGCGGGCTCCCGCATAGCAGCCGCTCGCCCCAGTGGTGGAACCTGCTCTCGCATAACGTCGCCGCGCACAGCAACCATCCTGATGGCGTGAACGCCTTGTTCTGCGACGGCCACGTTCAATTCGCAACCGACAGCATCAACCTGGCGATCTGGCAAGCGCTCGGTAGCCGCAACGGCCAGGAAGCCGTCGGTGATTTTTAGCCGGCGTGACGCGCACCTCAACGTCAAGCCGAATCAAGCTGGCAAATTCGCTGCCAGAGCTGCTCAAGGCTCCGCCCACACGCCAATCGGCGCGGGCCATTTTCCCGTCCGTACGGATCGACTAGGATGCACGCCGCAGGCAATCACGCGCTCCTGCCTTCCATCCCGGCTCGCTTAGAAAGGCCCCTGTGAACGCACCCTCGGAACGCACCGTCTTGGCAGAAGGACTTCATCTCCGACTGGTGCGCGAGGGGCATTGGGAATATGCCGATCGCACGCGTGCGCGCGGCGCCGTAGTGATTGTCGCCGTGACGGGCGACGGTCGTCTGCTGCTGACGGAACAATACAGAATTCCCGTCGGACGTCCGGTCATCGAGTTGCCCGCCGGTCTCGTGGGCGATATCGACGGCGAAGAAGCCGAAGAACTCGCGACGGCCGCGGGCCGCGAACTGCTCGAAGAAACGGGTTATCAGCCCGGCAAGCTCGACTTGCTAACCATCGGGCCGCCGTCGGCCGGCATGGCCAGCGAGGTAGTCGCCTTTTTTCTGGCGAGCGAATTGGTCAAGGTTCACGATGGCGGCGGCGACGACTCGGAAGAGATCATCGTGCACTCAATCGCACTGGGCGACGTCGAGCGCTGGCTCGCACAGCAAGCCGCGGCAGGCCTGCTAATCGATCCCAAGGTGTATGCCGGACTGTATTTTGCTCGCCGGTCTTGATTCGCTGCAACCATGCCGTGTTGTCGCGAGGGGCGTCATAGTTTCGGCGGCGAAGCCCCGTCCGCATTAACCTCAAGCGCTGCGACTCTTCCCACTGCTGACTAGCTCGGACTTGTTGCGGCATTTGCTTGACGGATTTCCGCCGGCAGCCTCTATTGGCGATTGGGGCCGGCCCCCGCTCGCCTCCGGGTCTCTGATCGCGCCCAAGGAGACTGCGAACATGGCTAAGATTCTCGTCGTGGATGATTCCGCGGTCGATCGCACTCTTGTTGCGGGCTTGCTCTCGAGAGACTCGTCGCTCTCGATTGAAGCAGTCGAAAATGGAACGCAAGCGCTCGAGCGGATGCAAAGCGCGCCCGCCGACGTGATCGTTACCGATCTGCAAATGCCCGAATTGGACGGGTTGGGGCTGATTAAAGCGATCCGCGTCCATCACCCCAATGTGCCAGTTATTCTGATGACGGCCCATGGCAGCGAAGCTTTGGCGGTCGAAGCCTTAGAGGCCGGAGCGGCGCACTACGTGCCAAAAGCGCAGCTAGCCGAAAAGCTGGCCGACACCGTCGAGCAGGTGCTCGCGCTGATGCGCGCCGATCGCAGTTTTGAACAACTGGCGGAGTGTCTGACGCTCGCCGAGTTCACGTTCTTACTCGACAACAACGCGGCGCTCGTTGATCCCTTGGTCGATGCCGTGCAACGCCTGGTCTCAGTCACGCATCTTTGCGATCCAACGACGCGGCTGCGTGTGGGCATTGCCTTGGAGGAAGCGCTGCTGAACGCCATTTATCGCGGCAATCTCCAACTCGGCTTTGAAGAGTTGCAGGAAGACCGCGTTCGCCTGGTGAGCGGCAATGGCGTCAGCGTGGTCGAAGAGCGCCGCCGCCAGGCGCCCTATCGCGATCGGAAGACATTGGTGCGAATCGCCGTGACGCCGCAGGAAATCCGCTTCACAGTTCGCGATGAGGGCCCCGGCTTCGACGTTCTGCCGCTGGCGAAAGCCGACGACCCATCGGCGGTCGTGCGCGAAGGGGGACGAGGCCTGGTGCTCATCCGCACATTTATGGACGAGGTCAGCTACAACCCCACAGGCAATGAAGTCACCATGATCAAGCGCCGCACCGCGAGTTCCAACGAGCATGCCCCCGCCGTTTGAAATGCGCGCGGCGGGCATGCCGGCTAAGGCTGGGGATGCGTTTTGGCGGCGTGCTTGCCGTGGTGTTTCGCGTGCTCTTTTTCAGCATGCAAGTAGCTGTGCTTGAGCCGCGCGAGAAAATCCGCTTCGGTATACAGCCGGCCAGTCGGCTTGTTGAAATTCTTGCCGGCAGGCGCTTCCGATAGCATTTCGCCCATGACGGCGCCCCCGGGCGCGGTTGTCAGGTACTCGACCATCTTGTAGCCATCTGGCCCGCTCGTTAAACGCCACATGAGCGTGTCGGCGTCGGGCAGTTTGCAGAGATGCTCGACTCGGTCATAACCGCCGGGAAATCGTTCGATGCCGCGCATGAACTCTCTCCCATCGTCGGTGCGCAGTTCGCGCACCATGAATTCGTGATCGCCCGGCACCTGCTTGAGGATGGCGTCGCGGTCGGCAACCTTCCAGCCGAGCTTCTCGAGTTCCCCAAAGATCGGCTCGACGTAGCTCTGCGACAACAGATCCCCTTTGCGATAGCCTTTGATGGTTGCCAAGTGCTTCTCCACGGCCTTTTGCACCATGGCGAACGAGGGCCAGGCTTTGGCAGCCTTGGCCGCATCAATCCGCGCGGCCGCGGTCGCTTTTGCAGTATGGCTCGGCTTGGCGACGGCCGCCGCGGGCAGCAAGGCCATAACAACGGCCAGCATAGCTAGGCAGCGCGTCTCCAGGCGCCAGCCCAATCCGTCTCGGTCTCGACTACTAGCAACTGCTCTGCGAAGAGTCATAACTTCACCTCGTCGAGTCGGGCGCAAAATCCACAGGGGAATGCCCACTTAAAGCATAGGTTATTCCGGCAGAACCGTTGCCCGCATGCCCCGCGATGCCGGAGTCGCAGGCTGGGAAAATGGGCGCCAACCTGCTAGCTTTAAGTCCATGTCTACCTTGGTCTATGCCATTGCCCATCCTGAGCTTCCCCCCTTTCCAATGTCGGATCGGTTTCGCCATGAAATTGCGTATTTCATGAGCATCCCGGGAAAACCGGGCGTGCCGCTGCTCGCCGAGGGAGAATACTGGGTCGGCCTGGCGGAAGCGCGCGATTGGCTCGATAGCGGCGTCATCTCATTGGTCTCGCCCTTGGATAGCGAACACCAGACGGAAGTCGAGCTGAGCGAGGAACACGAAGCTTGGCTCGAGTGGATGCTGCGTAACCAGGTCGAGCACATCCGCTTGCAGTCGGCGGAAGGCATTCGGCGCTGACTCGCGGCGGGCCCCTCTCGCCAGATCCTGCGGGAATCAGACCAAATCGGATTTGATTGGGCCCAATTTAATTGCCGCCCGAACTACTCATTCTTCCCAAACATCCGAGGCGTCGAGCCTTCCTCGGCTGGCGCCGACGAGCTGCATTAACTTATTGAACAAAGAACCCCGATGTCGTAAACTTACCCCCTGGAATAGAGGCAGAACCGGTAGAAGGAGATACCGACCTATGGCGGAGTGCACATATTTCGTTCGAGAATGCCCGACATGCGGACGCAACTTGCACATCCGCGTCGAGTTCCTGGGCAAGAGCGTTGTTTGCCAGCACTGTCGCAGACGATTTCTGGCGAACGACGCTTCCGCTCTGCGCCCCGATTTGCCCGAACCGAGTCCGTCGCTGCTTGCGCGCGCCGATGAGTTGATCGATCTTGTCGATCAGCGCAGGAATCTGCCGCGCTAGGCCGCTGCAGAAGGGCGAATGCTCTCCTAGGAATGTGGCTCCAGCTCAGCCAGGTTGCCGATAGAGCCCGGCAACATAGCGCTGGTAGCCGTTGAAGAGTTGCGTTGGGAATTGCTCTCCGGTTCCCAACATGCGTTCCGTGGATTGCGGCCAAGGGCGCGGCACGCCGGGCTCGACATTCGAGACAAACGGATACGCTTGCGGATTGAGCGTGCTCCAGAAGGTGGCCGGCTCGTGATCGACGAGCTCGATGCGCTCGATCGACTTGATTGATTTAAAGCCGTACTTCCAAGGCACGACCAGCCGAATCGGCGCCCCATGTTGCTTGAGCAGCGGGTGGCCGTACATGCCAGTGGCCAGCAGCGTCAATTCGTTCGCCGCCTCGGCCAAAGTCAATCCTTCGACATACGGCCAAGGCGCCTGAGCTAGCTCTCGAATACCCGGTGCTTCGTCCGGACGATCGAACGCCACGAACCGCACATGTGTGGCCTGCGCTAATGGATCGACGTCCTTCAGGATTCGAGTGAGCGGCACGCCCGTCCAGGGAATCGCCATCGCCCACGTCTCGACGCAACGGTGCCGATATTGTCGCTCGACGAGGTCGTCCGCATACCGGGCCAGGAAGTCTCCGATTTCCAGCTTCAAGGGCTGCCGGCATAAGCCGTCGATGGCAATGGTCCACGGGTCGGTCTGAAAGGGATCCACCAACCGCCAAGACCATTTGAATCGCGAGAACTCGTAGAAATTCGTATAACGCGCGGCGTCGGATTCGATCGTTTCTGTGCGGCCGTATTCAAAGCTCGGCTCGCGCCGCGCCGGATAGAAGGGTGCGAATTTCGGATCGGCCGCCGACCGCGAAACGCCGCGCTCGACGACCTCTTGGTCTGAGCCTTGAAACCAGCGCCGGCCCAAATAGCCAGCCGTCGCAATCGCCCCGGCGCCGGCCGCAGCTTTCGCTAAAAAACGTCGCCGGCCCCGAGCGACTCGCTCGGGCGTTTCTGTCCCGCCGACAGGCTCGCAGATCTGGCGTTTGCGGATGAACATGACAACCCAAGTATACCCGACACGCCGCAAGCGGGCCTCAAATTGGAAAATTCGGCGGCTACGGGCTAAGAAACAGGCTGCTCATGCGTTGAACCTATGGTAAGCGAGGCCTGTGCCGACGGATTGACGAAGCGGATGCACGACGGCGAGCCCGATTCATTCAGCCAATGGTTGCGAACTGCGGTGTCCCGCTATGAGGGGCCGCTCGTGCGCTATGCCGCGCGTATTACGGGCGACTCAGAGCGCGCCCGCGACGTCGTCCAAGACACCTTCTTGCGACTATGCGAACAGGACCGAGCGGAACTCGATGGCCGACTCGCGGCTTGGCTCTATACGGTTTGCCGCCGGCGAGCGATCGACGTCCGCAGAAAGGAACAGCGCATGCAAACGACTGAAGCAGAGCGACTCATCGAGCAGCCTGACGGCGGCACGAGTCTTGCGCAAGAATCAGAAACTCGCGAAATGCACCGGGCGGCGCTCGAATTGCTCGGCTCGTTGCCGGAGAACCAGCAAGAGGTGGTACGGCTGAAGTTTCAGAACTCGCTCAGCTATCAGGAAATCAGCGACGTCACCGGACTGAGCGTTTCCAACGTCGGCTACCTGCTGCACGTCGCCTTAAAAACCATCCGCCAACAACTGCAGATTCGCATCGGCGAGGCGTCCGGAGAAAAAGGAGAAACGTCATGACTCGCGATCTTCCCGACGACGCCCTCGAAGCGCGCCTAACCGCCTATGTGCTCGGCGAACTTAGCGATGGCGAACTCGCCGCCGTCGAAGCCGCCCTTGCCCGATCAGAAGACAGTCGAGCGATGGTGGGCGCAATCCGCCAATCGGCGCAGCTCATGTCCGCTGCGCTGGCGACGGAGCCGACCGGGGCATTGTCACCGAAAAATCGCGAGACAATTGAGACGAGAGTCGCGGCGAACGACCACCCCGCCGCCACGTTGCCGATTTCGAGGTTGCGCCGCTTCCGGCGTCCGATTGCAGCCGCGCTGGCCGCCTGCCTGGTGTTTGCCATCGTCGGTTCGCTTTATATTCCGCGCGGCAATAAGTCTTCGTCGATGCGGGAGGGCGTCGCCTATTTCTCCGACGCACCGATGAATGGGTCTGATAGCGGCGTGGCTAGCGCTAACAGATACAAGCAGGATTTCGAAGACACTCGTAAGTCGCATGCAGTCGCGAAGCTGCAATCCGCAACTGCGGAGGAAAAAAATCCGCAGCGCACGCCATACACAATCAACAGGCCGGCTTATGAAACCAAAACTCGCGCTGAACCGCACCGTCCAAGCGTTCTGGATATAGCGCCCAAACCGGCCCGCGACAGCGTTCACCTTGCTGTGACTCCCAGGATCATGGTGGAGGAAGAAGAGCGTGGACTCATGCTCGCGGACCCTATCCCCGCGGCCGCAGAAGATAGCTCGGTTGCGCTTCCAGCAGATGGATATTTTGAGTTTTCCGGTCAACACTTCAATCGCGAAACCTACGACCGCATCGTCGACAATCCATTCCTTGACGTCCGCCAGAACCCACTCTCCACCTTCTCGATCGACGTCGATACCGCCTCGTACGCCAACGTGCGGCGATTTCTGAATCAGGGCGCCCTGCCGCCCAAAGATGCGGTGCGAATTGAGGAGCTGATCAATTACTTCAAGTACCTCTATGCTCCGCCCGCGGACGACGCGCCCTTTGCCGTGCATGCCGCAATTGCCGGCTGCCCTTGGAAGCCGGAACATCGCCTGCTGCGGGTCGCCTTGAAAGGGCGCGAGATCGACTTCAACAACCGGCCCGCCAGCAATCTGGTGTTTCTAATCGACGTCTCGGGTTCGATGGACGAACCAAACAAGCTGCCACTGTTGAAGGCGTCCTTGAGGCTGCTCGTCGACCGACTGAGTGAGAACGATCGCGTGGCGATGGTCGTGTATGCCGGTTCGTCAGGCTTGGTGCTCCCTTCCACCTCGGGCGAACGGCAGGCGGTGATTACTTCCGCCCTCGAGCAATTGCAAGCCGGCGGTTCTACCAACGGCGGCGAGGGCATTCAACTCGCCTACGACACAGCCCGGCAGAATTTCATTCGCGGCGGGTCCAACCGCGTTATTCTCTGCACAGACGGCGATTTCAATGTCGGCGTTACCGATCAAGGCTCGCTGACGCGGTTGATCGAGGACCAGGCGAAAAGCGGCGTTTTCTTGAGCGTGCTCGGCTTCGGCACAGGCAACTATCAAGATTCGACCATGGAGAAGCTGGCCGACCAAGGCAACGGCAACTACGGCTATATCGATAACCTGGACGAAGCCCGCAAGACGCTGGTCGAGCAAGCCGGCGGCACGCTGGTTACGATCGCCAAAGACGTGAAGCTGCAATTGGAATTCAACCCGCAGCAGGTGGTCGCCTATCGGCTAATCGGTTACGAAAACCGCCTGCTACGCGACGAAGACTTCAATGACGACACGAAAGACGCCGGCGAGATCGGCGCCGGCCACACGGTCACCGCGTTCTACGAACTGGTTCCCGCGGGCGGCGAAACTCCGACGGCGTCGATCGACCCGTTGAAATACCAGCAAACAGTCCAACCCACTGAGGCTGCCCAAAATGGCGAGTCGTTGACCTTGAAACTGCGTTACAAACAGCCCGACGGCGCCGAGAGCAAGTTGCTCACGCACGTGGTCAAAGACGCGGGCGTCAAGTTTTCCGCGGCCGATAATGACCTGCAGTTCGCCGCCGCCGTCGCTGGGTTTGGCTTGCTGCTTCGCGATAGCCCCTACAAGGGCAATCTTACCTACGCCGGCGTCTTGGAGTTGGCATCGGCAGCCCGCGGTTCAGACAAAGAAGGCTATCGGGCGGAGTTCATCGACCTCGTCAAGAAGGCTCAAGCGATTGCGGGGAAATGACGGAAAGTGTGGAGCTCTCTCCCCTTGAGATTGCTCGTCGCCACCGCTCCGAGTTCCGCACTCCGCGCTTGCCGCCACTTATGTTCCGCCGCCTGCTCCATTCGCCTTCGCCGGCTCCGCCGCAAGAGCGTCCAACTCCGTCTGAAACATCTTCAATAGCGCTTGCAAGAAGGCCACAACCATCGGGCCGACGACAATGCCAATCGGCCCCATCGCTTCTACTCCCCCCAACACGCTGAGCAGGGCCAGCAGCGGGTGCAGATTCGATTGCCCTTGCAACACGAACGGCTTGACGACATTGTCGGCCAACGAAACGAACACGATGCAATACGCGGCGAGCACAAGGGCGGCCGTCGTCCGCCCTTCGATGAACAGCCACAGACAGCAGGGGAGCCAGACGATGGTACCGCCGACAAAAGGGATCAGGGCGAACAGCATGGTGAGCATCGTAAGCAAGGCGACGGAACCGAGGCCGGCAAAGAAATAGCCGACTCCCGCCAATAAGCCTTGCACCAAAGCGGAAAGCAGCATGGCCACGACCACAGCCCGGCTGACGGTCGAGAATTCTTGCAGCAGCTGTTCTTCATAGCGATCGTCAAGCGGGGAGAGTCGCATGAAAGTTTTGAGCATCGCCGGTCCGTCGGCCAGAAAGTAATAAAGCGAAATCACCAGCACCCCCAAGCCAACCAACAAGTCGGGCAGCACGCTACCCGCATAATGAGCCCCGCCGCGGGCCCAAGAATCGGCTAACGCCAACGCCTGCTGGCGCAATACTTCGAGCTGTTCTTCGCTCGGATTGGCCTGATGCTTCAGCCAGGCTTTCAAAGGGCTGCCTAAGAAATCGCTTTGCAGCGCGTCAAGCGCTGCGCGAGCAGCAGCAACGGCCGAGGCGTAATCGGGGCCGTCGGCAGGAGTTTGTTCAAGCTCATGGATCCTGTCATGCAATTCCCGCGCGTGTTCGCGAACCTGATCGCCCTGGCGATTGCTGACCCAACTGGCGGGCCCCGCCTGGCTGTCGGGCACGGCTGCGGCAACGTCGCCTTCTAGCTGGTGAACCTGTTGGTCGAGCTCGCGTCGGCTTTCGTCAGTGATCTTGAGCTCTTCATCGCGCGGAGCATTCAGCAATTTGGCGATTCGATCGAGTCGTTTCTGCACGTCCTCCGACGGCAACTCGAGGCCGACTTTTTCCCGGAGCGTCGAAATCTTTCGTTTGACAGCCTGAGTATTCCAATCGGCGGCGATCGATTTCGCTTCCAGCCCGGCCTGCACCAGCACTAAGGACATAGGCAATAGGACAATCAGCAAAATGGCAAACGTCGTCAGACCGGCCGCCAGCCGGTCGCGTCCGCGGCAAACGCCGACGAACCAGCGGTGCACGGGCCGAAACATGACTACCAGCAGCACCGCCAGGAACAACGGCAGGAGAAAGCTGGACATGACGCGAAAGAACAACGCGGCGATTCCCAGCAAGATCGCCAGCAGCGTAATGAACGACGCCATGCGCGTCATAAACCGACTCCATTGACCAGCCTGAATGAAATGGATTGCGCAGGGCGCGAGCAACCTTTTTTTCGATCGCCACAAGTCAAGCATTGTAGACGACTTTCTGTCTCGTGGCACGAGCGGTTGTGCGACTGCGACTCGACCGGCACAATGACAACCGGTGTTTCGCTTTCTTTCGATGAATCTTGGCATGACTGAATCGAACGGCTCCAAGCCCGGACGCAAGAAGCTGATCGCCGCCGCCAAATTGGCGCTCGTTGCGGCGGTGATCTGGTTTCTGCATCGCACGGCGACGTCGGCCTGGGAAGACTTGCGCGCACGGCACTGGAGCCCGGCGGACTTGCAACCTGCCTGGCTGCTTGCAGCGGCCATGTTTTATGCGGTCGGCCAGATTTTGCCGGGCTGGTTCTGGCAGGAAACGCTGGCCGAACTAGGCCCGAAGCCTCGTTGGGCCCCGACGTTGCGCGCCTACCTGATCGGCCATCTGGGCAAATACGTGCCGGGCAAGGCGACCGTGATCCTGATCCGCGCCGGGCTGTTGCGCGGCAGCGGAACCAGCGCCACCGCGGCAACAATCGGCGTGTTTTATGAAACGCTCTCTACCTTGGCCGTCGGGGCCTGCCTGGCGGCGTTGATCTTGGCGGTGCGATTTTCTCAGCATAGTTGGCTGATCTTGATTTCGTTCGGCATGGCCAGCATTGTGGGCGTCCCCACGTTGCCCCCGATATTTCGACGGATGGTGCAATTCACGCGAGTAGGACGCCTGAATCCTGCCGTGGCCGACCAGGCGACGCGTTTGGACTATCGCCTGCTTGGTCTCGCCTGGCTGATGCTGCCGGGCTCTTGGTTAATGCAAGGCTTGAGCTTGTGGGCCACGCTGCGAGCGGGCGACTACGCCAGCGACCTTGGCACAATCGATCAAGTCGCCATCTGCATCGCGACCGTTGCCATTGCTACGGTGGCTGGCTTTTTGTCGTTCATTCCCGGCGGCCTTGTCGTGCGAGAAGGAGTGTTGCTCGAACTGCTGATGCCCTGGTTTGGCCAGGATGCCGCGCTCGTTTCGGCTGTCCTCTCGCGACTCGTCTGCCTGGTGGCCGAGCTGGCGATTTCGAGTATCCTGTATCCTATGAGGCCGGCACGACCTGCAGCTCCTGCGAGCGAGGACGCTCACGGCCCTTAGTCTACGACGCGTTCGTCCCTAGTTCGCGCCCGCCCGTACTGTTTGTCGACCCCGCGCCAAAGGCTCTCATGCTTTCTACGGTAGTTCCTGTCTACAACGAGGCGGAGAGCCTGGAAGCCCTGTATCGCGAGCTCGACGAGGTCGCCCGAGCCGAAGGTTACCAGCTCGATTTGATCTTCGTGGATGACGGCTCGAGGGACGGTTCCTGGAACATTATCGCTCGCCTGGCGGAGACGGACCCGCGCGTGCGCGGCTTTCGCTTCCGTCGCAATTTCGGCAAGGCCGCAGCGCTAAGCGCCGGATTCAATGCCGCGCGCGGCGAGCTGGTGATGACGCTCGATGCGGACCTGCAAGACGATCCGCATGAAATTCCGCGCTTTCTGGCCGTGATGGGGCAAAAACTTGACGTGGTCAGCGGCTGGAAGCAAGTCCGTCACGACCCGTGGCACAAGGTCTGGCCCTCGCGCGTTTTCAACTGGATGGTGAGCCAACTGACCGGCGTGCGTCTACACGATCACAATTGCGGCATGAAGTGCTACCGCCGCGAAATCTTTCGCGAGGTGCGACTGTATGGTGAGTTGCACCGGTTCGTGCCGGTGCTGGCACACGCGCGCGGCTTCCGGGTTGGCGAGATCGCGATTAAACATCGCCCGCGGAAATTCGGCCATTCAAAATACGGCGTGCGCCGCTTCATCAAGGGATTTCTCGATCTGTTGACCGTCAAATTCCTGACCGGCTTCGGCCAGCGACCGCAACATGCGCTCGGGGCTTTCGGCCTCGGCTTTTTCGTGCTGGGCATGGCGGGGCTGCTTTATTTGACCGTCTACTGGATCGTAGGACAGTTGCAGCCTCAGCTCGATCTGATGCCGCTGCATCAGCGGCCGGCCTTGATCTATTCGGTCGGGGCGCTGCTGCTGGGAGGCCAGTTGATGTCGATCGGTTTTCTGGCCGAGCTGATCATCGCCTACCAGGGCCGCGACAGCGACACTTATTCCATCGCCGAAGAAACGCCGTCTCACGAACTCCGCCAACACGCGGGCCAGGAAGAGCATGAGCATTCCGCCTGACGATCCCCGCCGCGCTTTGCGCCGCGGCGTCTATTGGATCATGATCGCCATCAGCATTGGCGGCATCGCGGGGCGCGTATTGGCGGTGAACGCGGTCGACACGATCCGGCTCGAGAAATACCTCAAGGATCAGGGACGCAAAGATTGGGAGAAACAACGTCCGTTCTTGAGCGGTAACGACCGCAGCCGCTGGTGCACCGTGCGAGCGCTGGTCGAACACGGCACCTACGCCATCGATGAGATCGTGAACCAGCCCAACTGGGACACGATCGATATGGTCAAACACGACGATTTCGGCAATGCGGCGCCAGAACCTGAGGCAGGTCATCTCTACTCGAGTAAGCCGCCGCTGTTGGCCACATTAATGGCCGGCGAATACTGGCTGATTTACAAAGCCACCGGCGCGACGCTGGGCGAGCACCCGTTCGCCATCGGGCGGGCCATCATTCTGACGTTCAACGTCGTGCCGTTGTTGATCTATTTCGTCGTGCTCTCGAGACTCATCGAGCGTTTCGGACTGACCGATTGGGGCCGGCTGTTTGTGTTTGGTTGCGCGACGTTCGCCACCTTTTTGAGCACGTTTGCAGTTTCGATCAACAACCACTTGATTGCCGCCGTCAGTGCGGGAATCGCGCTTCATGCGGCGCTCGTGATCTGGTATGGGGGCGAGACCAAGCTGCGTTGGTACGCGCTCGCCGGGTTCTTCGCTGCTTTTACGGCCGCCAACGAATTGCCCGCCTTGGCATTTTTTGCCGCCGTAACCATCGGCCTGCTGTGGAAATCGCCTCGGGGGACGCTTCTGGCTTATCTGCCGGCGGCGCTGCTTGTCGGCGCCGCGTCGACCGGCACAAACTATCTCGCGCATCACTCGTTTATTCCGGCCTATGCTCACCGCGATCCCGATAAGCCGGGCGGCAACTGGTATGACTACAAGTTCGTGCGCAACGGCAAAGTGCGCGACAGCTACTGGTCGAAGCTCGACACGCGCAGTCCGATCGACCAGGGCGAGCCAGACCGCGCCACTTACGTCTTCCATGTGCTGATCGGCCACCATGGCATTTTCTCTCTCACGCCAGTGTGGCTGCTCTCGCTGGCAGGATTGCTGATGCTTTGCTTCCGTCGCGAGCCCGATTGGCGCGCGCTGGGCCTGCTGATCGGCGCGGTGTCGGCGGTGTGTATTGTGTTTTACCTCATGCGCCCGCTCGAAGACCGCAATTACGGCGGCATGAATAGCGGCTTTCGCTGGGTCTTCTGGTTTGCGCCGCTGTGGTTGGTCGTCATGCTCCCCGCGGCTGACGCCGCCTCCACTCGCCCCTGGATGCGCGGCTTGGCCTACGTGCTGTTAGCGATGTCGGTCCTCTCAGTCGCCTATCCAACCTGGAATCCGTGGGTGCATCCCTGGATCCTGGATTTTCTTCTCAGCCTCGAAGCCGTGCAGCTCGGCATGCGCTGACGATTCACGTTTGCGAGCGTTGTCTTGGGCTGTAGGGAACGCCCTCGGTGGCGTTCCAACGAACTAAGATCGATCATCCAACGCTGCTCCGCGGAACGCCGCCGAGGGCGTTCCACAGATGGCCGAAAAAAATTCGCGTAAGACGTCTCAATGAGGCGGAAGATGCAAGGGCTGCCAATCTTCCGAGAGTGGCGCCGTCACCGTAATCGATTCCTTCGTCGTCGGATCGCGGAACGATAGGCTGCGGCCGTGCAAGGCGATTGCGCGCAAGCGTTCGTCCACGTGCTGAACGCCAAAATTCGTCTGGCCGCCGTAAAACGCATCTCCCAACACGGGAAATCCTCGCGAGGCGGCTTGAATGCGAATCTGGTGCGTCCGGCCGGTTTCTAGTTCGATTTCTAGCCAGGAGCCCCAGGGGGTCATGCCTAGGGTGCGATAGTGCAGAATGGCGATGCGCCCCTCCGGATGCTCGGATGGCACGATCTCGGCCCGCGGGTGACCATACACCTTTCTTACATGGTCAGTCCAAGTTCCTGCGGCTGGATGGACCGCGCCCTCGACGCACGCCCAATAGATTTTCTTCACCTCGCGGCGCTCGAACTGCTGCGAAATCTTGTGAGCCGCGCGGCGCTTTGTGGCGAACACCATCGCGCCGGAGACGGGTCGATCGAGTCGATGAGGCACCGCCAGATAGATTGATTCGTGCTCGGGCCGCTGCCTTGCCAGGGCCGCTTTGATGCGCACTTCGAGGCTATCGATGCCGGGCGGCGCCTGAGTGGCCAGGCCGGCAGGCTTCAGCACGACCAGGCAGGGGCCCGATTCATAAAGCACTTGAACGGCAGCGTCGGGCATCGATTGCAGCTTCGATTCGAGCGGTAGTCTCACTTGCCGTTCTGCAACAACCGCTTCGCTTCGCCGAGCAAGAACCTGGCGTCGCTAAACGGATCGAAGCTGATGTCCTGCCAACGAACCAGGCCGTCGGCATCGATGAGAAACGTGCCGTGCAGCGGCATATTCTCGAAATCGTCGAAGCAGCGATACTGTTTGAAAACCGACAATTCCGGGTTCGACAACAGCGGAATCGGCAACGGCGTTTCGCCGTTTTGCTCCCGTTTCGCCAATCCTTGCTTTAATAGTTCGGTCGACTCCGAGCTGATGCCAATGATGGAAATGCCCGCGTCGGCGTATTCTTTATACATCGGAGCAAACGCCTGCAATTGTTCGACGCAATGCAGGCAACCGAAGCCGAGGTAGAAAATCACGACCACCGGCTTGCCGTGGAATTCACCGAGCGACATCGGTTTGCCGCTCGCGTCGGTCAGCGTCCACTCGGGCGCGGGCAAAGGAGACCAGCGGAAGGGGCCGAGCGTGTCGAGTGGCGGCCGTTCTCCCACATCGTCGGCCGGTTTGAGCGGTTGCCGCCACTCGGCCGACAATCCGAGCTGCGGCGCCAGTGCCGTCAAGCGTTGAAAAATCGGGGCCGCCATGTCGATGGAGCCAGATATCGCCTGGAGCTTCTTAAAGGCTTCGGTCGCTTCGGCTGTTTTGCCGACTTGGTGCAGCACCTCGACGTAATTGGCCAGCGGATAGACGCGATTAGCGCCTTGATCGACCGCCTCGCGCGCCGTCTGCTCGGCTTTGGCCTTGTCGCCGGCCTGCAGGTAGATGCGAGACAAGGCTTCTTTCCCCATGCCGCCCGCCTTTTCAAAATGTTGTAAGGCGACGGCGAAATCGCTGCCGGCCAAAGCCCAGCGTCCCTGCAGCTCGTTCAAAGCCGACTCGATGTTCTCAATCTTTCCCTGGTGTCGACCCGTCGCATCGGACTTGGCTTTCGCCACCTGATCGTCGGGCTTTTTCTCCTCGCGCGCCTTCGCTTCCGCCTTCTCGCCGGCAGCCTGTTGTTCTGCTTTCTCCTTGTTCAGCATCTCGGTCAAGACGCCGATCTGCGCTCGGCCATGTTCCAAATCGCCTTTGGCCAGGTAGGCGGCGCCCA
>JAICIG010000072.1 GCA_025924495.1 Pirellulales bacterium
AAGAGAAACTTCCGCGACCGCGAAAGGCGCCCCGAAACTGGTTTAGCGAATGCCGGCTTCGCTCGGCGAGCGCCGCTGGAAATTGATCTTGGGTTGGCCTACGAGTGGCGTCGAACGCTTGGTTGGGCTAAGACTTTTCTTCGTCAGCCAGAGCTCGCACGGCCGCGACGAGTTCGATGTCCTGCCGTGGGAAGACCGTTCGCAAATCGAGGAGCAACCGGCCTTCGTGGACGCGGCCGACGATGGAGGGCTTGCCTGACCGCAGCCGCGAAGCGAGCTTGTCGACGCTCATTTCGGCCGGAGATACCGCCACACACCAGGTCGTCAGCTTTTGCGTCGGCATCGAACCTCCTCCCAGGAAGGTTGCATCGGCAACGGCTTCCGCCTTGGCGATGGCGCGGCAGGCCGCCATCTGGGGCGCCAGCCGCTCCGCGCGGCCTTTCAAGTTATCGATCGGCGTGCTCAAGAATTGCAGCAGTGGAATCGATCGCTTGGCGTGCTCGGGATCGCGATAGAGCCGCAATGTGGCGGCCAAGGCGGCTAACGTCAACTTATCGACTCGTAGCGCTCTGGCCAGGGGATGACGCGAGATCGACTCGACCCAGCTGCGTTTGCCCACAATGATCCCCGACTGCGGCCCGCCCAGCAGTTTGTCCCCGCTGAACAGAACGACATCGGCGCCCTGCTTGATGCTGGCTGAAGCGATGGGTTCATCGCTAAACCCGTATTCAGCAAAGTCAATCAAGGCGCCTGAACCGATATCATGAATGACCGGCAGATTTTGGGGCCGGCCTATTCTGACGAGTTCTGCGAGCGAGGCGTTCTGTGTGAAGCCCACGACGACGAAGTTGCTCGGATGGACCAGCATCAAGGCGGCGGTGTTGCCGTTGATGGCCGCTTCATAGTCGCTAGCGCGCGTCTTGTTCGTCGTGCCGACCTCGCGCAAAACGGCGCCGCTGGCGCTCATCACGTCGGGCAGTCGGTAACTCCCTCCAATCTCGATTAACTGCCCGCGAGAAACGATCACCTCGCGCCCTTGGGCCATAGCCGCCAAGGCGAGCATCGTGGCGCCAGCATTATTATTGACGACGAAGGCCGCCTCGGCGCCGGTCAGCTCGGCCAACAGGTCGTGCACCGCCTCAACTCGCTGCGAGCGTCGACCGGTGGTCAGATCCAGTTCGACGCTGGCATAGTCGCGGGCCACGGCGGCCATCTCCACGATAGCCTCTTCCGCTAGCGGCGCTCTGCCTAGCCCGGTGTGCAACAGCACGCCGGTGGCATTGATCACGGGCCGCAACGACGGCTGATCGGCGGCCAGAATGCGATGAGCGATTTTTTCTGCCAGTTCCGCTACGCTCGGCAACCTGGCATCGCCGGCAGCCGTTTGCAGTTCCGCGCGGAAATCGTCGAGGAACGACCGCACTCGCGTCACCACCGCATGGTGGCTGACCTTATCAACCAGGTTCTTGAGCTGCGGATTTTCCAGCAGTTCGTTTACCGATGGAATGTTGCGAAGCAGGTTGCTTGCCATAAAAAGAAAGGAGCCATTGGGAGTTAGGAGGATGCCAGCAGCGATGTTTCAGACAATACATACCGCCGATTGTTGGCTTTGGCTAGTCAGCAGGTACTTTTCCACGCTGGGCAACGGCGCTGTCGTTCCCAAACTGCATGTCGCCCATTCCATCGACTGTTGCCGGACGTTAGATATCTTGTACGGCGTTTCCACGTTGTCCTCGACATGATTTCGCCTCGTTTCTCAGCGTCTTAACCCTCGCGCCTTAATCTCAAATCGCCTTGCCGGCGAGTCAGGCCAATGCGGTCGAGATATTCGCACAAGGGGACGGCATATTTTCGACTGACGCCGAGCACTTCGCGAATCTGGCTGACAGTCAGCCCGCGACCGCCCGAGAGCTGCTCGTCCATGGTGTGCCGCAATCGTTCTTCGGCGTCGGCATGCAGAAAATAACCCGGAGCGACTTCAATCAATTGTCCTTCAGCGGCGGCCAGCGAAATCAACTGCGGCACCGATTGCTGGTTGCGGGCGGTCTGCGAGCGAATCTCTTCGACGGTCGGCGACTGGTAGCCGGCCGCACGAAATGTGTCGATGATCTGCGTCACCAGCTTTTGTTCGTGATTCGTCAACTGCGGCCCGCGGCCGGGCAAGGCCACGCCGCGCTCGCTCGTCCGCAATCGACCGGCGCGCTGCATTGCCTGCAACACCGCGTCGACGACCTGCTCGGAGCCCAAATAACCGATGCGGTTCGCCAGCCGTGAGCGGTCGAGCATCGCACGCAGGGGAAACTCGTCGTGTTCCTTCTCCAGCAACGCTTCGATTCGCGTAAAGAGATCCGCCAGGTGCAGGCGATGCACGAGCAATTTGCGACTGGGCGACAAGGATAACTCCTGCAGCTCGCCGCGACTCGTCAACTCGGCAACCGCCGTTTGAGGATCGTCAATGCCGGCGGCGCGCACCAGGTCGCGCGGTTGCCACTCGTTCAGAGCGAAGAAATAGAGCGAGGCCGAAGCTCGGTCCAAGGGCTCGGTCGAACCAAGATCGGCCAGCCTTGCCAGCGTCTCAGGGTGGTTGCGGACAAGCTTGGGGGCGTCGGGGTCGAGCACCCGTCCGCCTCCGATCGTCATCACCGGCGATTCGCTACGCACGACGAGCGGCTGGCCCCAGGTCGTCGCGGCCGGCTCACTGAGAAACAATTGGGCTAAAGCGGTCTCGCCAGGTTGCAATCGGTCGCGATCAAGCAGCACGACGGAAGCCATGAGTTCGGTCGTGCCCACATGGCAACGCACCAGACTACGATGCTTCAGCGGTCGCTCGGCCGATTTGATCAGGTTGAGCTGCACCGTGATCAACTTGCTGGGCCGCAAGTAGCCTGGCGACGCCAATTCCTGGCCCCGATGAATTTCAGCGTGGTGCACGCCGGCCAGGTTGATCGCAGCGCGTTGTCCGCGATGCACTTCGTCTGCAGGCGTTTCATGGTTCTGCAATCCGCGAACTCGCACTTGCACGCCGCTTGGCTCGAGCGTCAGTTCGTCGCCAGTTCTCGCCTGGCCGCTGGCCACGCTTCCGGTAACGACAGTCCCATGCCCAGCGATGGTAAACGTGCGATCAATCGCCATGCGAAACGGAGCCGTCAGGCGTCGGCGCCGCGGCGCTTCGGCTGCCCGCTCGGCGGCGGCAGATAAAGCGGTGCGAAGATGGTCGAGACCTTTTCCAGTCATGACGCTGGTACGGACGATCGGCGCCGACTCGAGAAATGTACCGCGGACCAGCTCGCGAACCTCTTCTTCAACCAGGTCCAGCCAGTCGGCCTCGGGGAGATCGCACTTTGTCAGGGCGATCACACCCTCGTCCAGGTCCAATAGACGCAAGATCTCCAGGTGCTCGCGAGTCTGAGGTTTAACCGAATCGTCTGCGGCAACTACCAGGAGCGCCAGGTCAATGCCCGTCGCCCCAGCCAGCATGTTCCGGACGAATCGCTCGTGCCCCGGCACATCAACGATGCCCAGCCGATAATCGCCCAGCGCCAGTTGCGCAAAGCCCAGATCGATCGTAATTCCCCGCAGCTTTTCCTCGGGCAGACGATCGGTATCAATGCCAGTCAGGGCCTTGATCAGTGAGGTTTTGCCGTGGTCGATGTGTCCGGCCGTGCCAAGAATGAGATCATTCGTCATTCGGCCATTTTACGGCGACCGCAGCGGCAAAAGAACCGGCCGGGCTGGCCATCAGCGCCAAAAAGCAATGATCTTAAGCGCCGGAAACAAAAAACAGTTAACTTCGCGCCAGATTCCCTCGAAGAGGCGAATACGCTGCCCGCGGCAGCCATGCCAATCGGCACTACCCGGCCGAATGGCTGAAAGGCGCGTGGGACGGCATGACCGCTCGCGAGCGTCGCGCAAGGCGCGCTGGTTGCAGCGCAACGGCTGCCCGGCAACACCGGGCAGCCGCGCGCCACATGTACCTCCCCCGCCTTACTCCTTCTTAAATCGCAAAGGCGGCAAGAAACCCGACATCGAGGAACAGTTTTTTTCAGAAAGATCTTTTTCGCCACGACTCGGTGGCTTGCTGCGAGTCGTTTTTTATCAGTGTGCGCCTGTCGCCGGAAGTCCCGAAACCATGCCGTCTCAATGGTTTCCGACGTTCCAACTCGAGATTCCGATGCTACTAGCCCATCGGCATCGCAGCCGATAAAAAAGATTCCGGCAAAATGGTGCACGAGGCCCGTCCGATAATGCCCTCGAGGACGATTTTCTCTAAATTCTGATCGGTTCCAGGCGGATTCATGTCAATTCTGGTAACGGGGGTCACGGGACTGGTCGGCAACAACGTCGTCCGGTTACTGCTCCACCGCGGGCTCGCCGTCCGCGTCCTGCACCGCGAAGGCTCCGACCTGAGGCCGCTGGCTGGTCTCGATGTAGATGTTTCCCATGGCGACGTGCGAGATGCGGACGCGGTGCGCCGTGCTTGCCGAGGGGTGACTTGTGCGATTCACGCCGCCGCGCGCGTCCATATCGGCTACACAGGGCTTGAGGAACAGCGCGCCGTAAACGTTGAAGGAACGCGGAACGTCGCGACGGCGTGTCTCAAAAACAACGTGCGGCTCGTGCACGTTTCGACGGTCGACACGATGGGATGCGGCTCGCGCGCCAGACCGGCTGACGAGCAAACGCCGGTCAATGGACATGTCTTGTGCCCCTACGTGATCACCAAGCGCGAAGCTGAGCACGTGGTGCTGAGCCTGGTCGAACAGGGACTGAACGCCGTCATTGTGAATCCGGCTTTTATGCTCGGCCCATGGGATTGGAAGCCTTCGAGCGGGCGCATGCTGCTGGCCGTCGCCCGAGGTAAGGCGCGTTTCGCGCCCCCAGGCGGCAACGATTTTTGCGACGTCCGCGAGGTCGCCGCCGGCATTTTAGCCGCGGCCGAAAAGGGCGCTGTCGGCAGGCGTTATATCCTGGGGGGCGAGCCCCTCTCCTATCTCGAGGCGTGGCGGATGTTCGCCCAGGTAACGGGCGGGCCTCGGCCCATCAAACGCATCCGAAAATGGCTCGTTTGCACCATCGGAGCGGTCGGCAGTCTTTATGGACGTCTTTCGGGCAGCGAGCCTGACGTCAACTCGGCGGCGGCCGCAATCTCTACCTTACAGCACCATTTTTCCTGCAAACGCGCCATCGACGAACTCGGTTACCAGGTAAAGCCTGCGCGTCAGGCAGCTGAGGCAGCCTGGGCATGGTTTAAGGAGCATGGCTATTGCTAGGGCAATAAGAATTGCTCCAGAGAATCTTCCTCTAGCGGCGATGACACAAAAGTACGAACCCGGTCCCGCGCCGCTGTTGGGGGGCGATCATGCCCGCTTGGCAAATTACTCGTTTTCTGGCTCTGCTTACAACCGTCTCGGCGGTCGGCTGCGCCCATTGCCACTCGTGTTCGAACGGCAGCGCGAGCTACGGCGCCGTCGCGCCGGCTTCCTTAGAGCAAACGCTTCCAGAAATCACTCCGCAGGGTTTTGACTTCGATATCAGCCAGATCGGTTCGCCCGGCGAGGTCGACCGTGCTTTAGGCCGCCGCGTTCCGCCCGAAGCCCGCTACTTCAGTTTGACGGCCGAACAATGCCAGTGCCTGGCGGTCGCCAATTCGACACAGGGCAATTCGTTGGCGGCCGAACGGCGCAGCGTGCAAGCGGGCGCTTCGCAGCATCACGGGCTGAGCGAAGAGGACCAGGTGCGCGTTCGCGCTCTGCGGGCCAGCGAACTCGAAGCCCGCAATAAGTCGGCCAGCGTCGCGCTGGAGAACTATTACCAGATCGCCGAAGTCGAAGCCAACTTGTCGATCGTCGATTCCAGCCTGACCGAACTTGACCAAGCGCTAAGCAAAGTGAAGCGGTTGCGCAATCAGGGAGTGCAGATTCCATTCGACGATAGCGAGTTGACGAGGCAGCGCATCGATCTGGCCGACAAACAGACAGACTTGGAGTTGAAGGCGAGCCAGCTCAACGCCCAGCTCATCCGGCTCTTGGGAATGCAGACGACCGACCCGAACGCCCGAATCTGGCCAACCACCGACTGGAAGATCATCGCCGAACCAATCGACATGGAGGCCGCGGTACAAGAGGGACTCGCCCTCCGGCCCGAGATGCAATTCCTCTATTCGATGCAGAATTCATTGAACACTGAGACGTTGGGCGTGGTCCGCGAGGTAGTAGCCGGGGCCGCCGGCATGCTCAGCGCTCAAAGCAAATTCGTGGGCCTGATTGAGATTCTGGGCCTCCATAATTTATGCGGCAAGCGCCAAGCCAAAGAGCGCGAACTTCCGATTCGGCGCCGGCAACTGGCGGAATTCACGCAGCAGCGGCGGCTGGAGATCACCAGCGAGATCCAGCAAGCAGTTCGCGCGATCGAAACCCGCCTGCGACAAGTTGCCATCGCCAAAGAGCGAATGCAGAGCTGGGACAAACGTTTGGGCGAATTACGCCGCAAACAAAAAATCGAGGAAGCGTCGTTCGCCGATTTATCGGCGGCACAACTCAAAGCGTACGAAGCTCAAAGCGACGAGACGCATGCGATCGTCGCCTGGAAAATCGCGCAAGTCAAACTGAAAGAGGCCCAGGGCAAACTCGTCTTGGAATGCCAATCGGACCAGTTCTATTGCCCGCCGCCGGCGCCGAATTTGGCCATCCCATCGCAGTCGGCGCCAAGCTCCGCCGCCGAATTACCCAGTTCAGTGGCTGATAAGCGATCCGATTGGACGCCCGGCTTGAACTACCGCCGCTAGCCCTCGCGCGCCGCGACTTCGCTTTACTTGGCGCCGGTTGACGTTCCCTCGCTGCGCGGTCCGGCGCCAGGTTCCCGCCATTCCATTCATTTTATCTCCCTGCATCCGCTCTTTTGTCATTGCCGTGAGAAGAGCGCCTTGCGCAGTTCTTCCTTGAACGAAGCGCTCGACTCGATGACGCTTTGGAAATCGCCTTTGCCTAAGGCATAAAGCTCTAACTCTTCCAGCGCGCGCACGGTGGCATTCCGCGGTTCTCCGGTGAGCAAGGCGGCTTCGCCAAAAAAGTCGCCAACGCCGAGGATGGCCACTTGGCGCTCGCCCTTGCCGTCGCGAACGATCACTTCGGCCTTGCCCTCGCGAATCAGGTAGAACTTGTCCCCCTGATCGCCTTGGCGAATCACCGTCTCGCCCGCTGTGAACCGATCCAGCGTCATCTTGTCGGCAACTTCAGACAGCGTGCGTGCGGTGAAACTCGCAAACAGCGAACATTGCCGCAAGAATTCGGCGATGGCGGCCGATTCGACGACCACGACATCGGAAATCACGCGGCCGTCAACCATGTTCACAATTCGATCAGCCACGTCGAGAATTCGATTGTCGTGCGTCACGATCAAGATTGTCGCCTTCTCATCGGTCGCGAACCGGCGCAACAGTTCGACGGCTTGGCGGCCCGATTCCTTGTCCAAGGCGGCTGTCGGTTCGTCGGCCAGAATGATATTTGGCCGACTGGCCAAGGCTCGAGCAATGGCGACTCGCTGTTTTTGGCCGCCGGAAAGCGAGTCAGGCTTGTAATGAATGCGATGCCCCAGGCCCAACGCGGTCAATAGCTCCTCGGCGCGCTGTTTGATTGTCGCTCGGTCAAAGCCCTTGAGTTCCATCGACATGCTGACGTTCTGATAGGCGGTCAGCGACTCGAACAGATTGTGCGCTTGGAAAATAAAACCAACATTCCTGCGAACCTCGATCAGTTGGCGGCTGCTCAGCCCGTGCAGCTCGCGTCCGAGCACCTTCAGGCTGCCGTCCTGCACCGTTCGCAGCGCTCCGATCAATGTCAAGAGGGTCGTCTTGCCCGAGCCGGAGGGGCCGGTCATGATCACGATTTCGCCGCGAGTCAGATCGAGCGTATTGTCAAACAGCACTTGCTTGCGCAATTCGCCGTGGCCAAACGCATGATTCAGGTTGCGAATGCGCACGCCCAGCTGGCTCTCATCGTAAACCGGCCGCCGCGAGCCTTTCTCACGCGTGGACGAGCGCAAGTCGCCGAACACGCTCGCCGAACTGGTCAATTCCTGCATCAGAACAACTCCGCCGGATCGGCCGCAATCAGTTTCCGCATCGTCAAGCATCCCGACACGATGCACATCGCCAGGCTTAGCACAAAGACAAGGATCAACGTCGGCTCGCTGACGCGGACCAGCAAGCCCGTCAGTTTTGCGACGATCTCGCACAGTAATTGGCTGACAATGACGCCGGGAATGAACCCCATCACCGAGAGGATCACGGCCTCCTGCAGGACCAGACTCATGAAATATCCGTTGCCGTAGCCCATGGCCTTGAGCGTCGCGAACTCCGCCATGTGGTCGTCGATGTCGGAATACAAGATCTGGTAGCAAATGACGATGCCGACGACGAAGCCCATCATCGTGCCTAGCCAGAAAATGTACCCGATCGGGGTGCTCGTCTCCCAGAAATGCCGCTCCTGGTCTTCGAATTCCTGCTTCGTGAACACCGTCACGTCGGTGGGCAGCATGCTGCGCAATCGAGTTTGGACGGCGAGTGGATCGGCGCCCGGTTTGAGTTTGATCACGCCGATGTCTACCTCGGCCATGCCATCCTCGCCTGCACGGCGCTCGGGAAACAGTCGCCGATAGTTGAGATCGCTCATGATCATATTGCCGTCATTGGCAAAATCGGTGCCCAAGGAAAAGACGCCCACGACCTTGATGCGTTTGCCCGCCAATTCCAGCCGCTCATCGTAGGGAACCGTCACGCCGTAGCTTGATTTCGACTTGATGTCGTAAAGCGCATTGTTTGGCAATCGCAACTGTTCCAAATGCTGCTGCACCGAGTCGATATTCAGCACGTGATCGTCGGGATCGAACGCGATGACGCGGATCGGTTGCTCGACTCCGGTGTCGAGATCTTTCAGCAGCGATAGTTGGGTTTCGATATACATCGCATCAGCGGCCGCCACGCCTTCACAGCCCAGCGTCTGGAAGAGCCGCCGTCGTGCGAAGGGCTCGCGGACGATGAGGGTATATTTAGCCTGGCTCGTGATAATCAACTGCCCATCGAATTTGCGGATCAAGGCCAAGGTGCTGTCGAACAGCGCTTCTCGGAAGCTCAATTCCATGCACATCAACAACACCGCGAATGCGACTCCGGCCACGGCCAACCCCAGGCGGCGCAGATCGTAAGTCAGATTCTTCCAAGCCAGCGGCGTCCGCACTTGCAACGGGCTCCTCAAAACAGGTCCGCCGGATCAGCCGAAGTGACCTTGCGGAGCGAGGCCAGGCCTGAAATCGCGCACATCACGATGCTCATCGCCAGCACGCCGAGCGATAGCTCCCATCCCAACTCCATCGGAATTCGGGCGCTCTCGCTGGTTATCAGATACAGCGTCTTCGAAATCGCCCAACCGGGCAGAAAGCCAAGTGCGGCCAGGATCAAGGCCTGCGACAACACGACCTTGGCCAGGAAAGCAGGACCATATCCCATCGCCTTGAGCGTCGCATACTCGGCAATGTGGTTGGCGATGTCGCTGGAGAGAACCTGATAGACGATTGCCGTGCCGACGATGAACCCGACGATCACCCCCAGGGTAAAAATGATGCCCACTGAAGTGCGATTCACCCAGTGCTCACGCTCCATCGTCTCGATCTCGTCGCGCGTATAGACCGTCACGTCTTTGGGCAACAGGCGCCGCAGGTTTTTCGCCACTTGGTTGGGGTCAACGCCGGGTTCGGCGCGGACCAGCCCGAGGCTGACCGTGTCGAGAGAACGGTTGGGAAACAGCCGCCTGAAGGTCTGGTCGCCGACAATGATATCGCCATCGGCGCCAAAGCCGGTGCCCATGGCAAATTCGCCGACGACCTGGATCTTCCGCATGCCCACTTCGATCTTATTGTTGTTGCGCCAATTGCCGAATTGCTTGCGCGAAAAGGTGTCCATAAACACGTGTCCAGGCTGCTTGAGCGCCGACAAGTCGCCTTGTAGCTCCGGCAAGCGAAAGACGGGCTTTTCCAGATTGAATCCGATCACGAAGATGCCGCGGCGCGAGGGCTTGTTCAAGGCTCGGTTGATCCAGAAGTTGAACCCGAGATACACCGGCCGCACGTCTGCCACGCCCGGCGCCTCTTGCGCCTGAAAAATGCGCGTTCGCGGAAAATCTCCGGCCTTGGAAATATACAGATACCGCGGCGAGACCAGAATGACGTCGAAGTTCAGTTGGTCGTAGATTTCCGTCGCGGTCATGCGCACCGAGTTCAAGAACCCGAGTTGCATCAGCACCAAGACAACGGCGAACGCCACTCCGGCAATGGCCACTAGCGTCCGCGTCTTATCGTACAGCAGGTTGAGCAGAGCCAGCGGCGTCTTCATGAACTCGTGAATCCGGATCCAGGCAGGCGCCTTCATGTCGCCTGCGGCGAGAGCACAGGCGGACGGTGCTAGGGGCTTTTGGCGTGCTCAGCGCTTTCCGACGACTTGATTGGAATCGTCACCGTGACCTGCAGATTGATCAACCGCCGAGCTTCCGGACTTGGCTCCAAGCGAATGCGCGCTTCGACGATGCGCAGATCGGCGCTGGCGGTCGGCGTTAAACTCATTACGGTGTTCTTGGAAACCATCGAACCGATATAGGTAACCGTGCCCTGGATCGGCTTGTCCAACGCTTCGCTTTCCACGCGAGCCGAAACGCCCGTCTTGACGTGCAACGCATCGTCCTCGTAGATCTCCGCCACGGCAACCATGCGGCTAGTGTCGGCCATCTCCAAGATCGGCTGCTGGGCGATCGTTTCGCCTTGGCTGAGAGCGACTTTCAGAATCTCGCCGTCGCTCGGGGCGCGAATCGTCGTCAACTCCAGCCTGCGACGAGCCAGCTCGACGCTTTTTCGCAGCGAATCGAGTTCCAAGGTGCTGGGGATCCGGGCCTCGTTCGCTTCGGCTGTCTTCACTTTGGCCTCGGCTTGCTCTTCGCTCAGCTCAATCGAGTCTCGCAGCTTTTTGAGCTGTGACTCGGCCGAAGAGAGATCTCTCTTGGCTTTTTCGGTTACCGCTTTTTGATGTTCCAGTTGCTGGTCAGAGACAATGTCTGTTTCACTTGATGAGGCCGATGTACGCAATCCTTCCAGCCTGGCCAAATCATCCTGGGCGGCTGACAGGCTAATCTTCAGCCCGGCGATCTTGTCGTTCTGTGCGTCCATCTCCAGCCGTTCCAATTCGACTTGCTTGCGCGCCAACTCCGCCTCGTGCCGAACCGCAGCGGCATAAGCCTCTTCAGCGGTCCCGCGTTTTTCGGCCCCCTGTAGTTGGGCCTCGGCCAGTTCCAATTCAGCTTGCCGCAGGCCATGACTTTCCAGCACGGCCAGCGTATCGCCCTGCTTGACGGAATCACCCACTCTAACCTTGAGTTCCGATAGCCGGTCTCCGGGCGTTCCGCTGATGTCAATCACGCCGTCTTCGGGCTCCAGCCGGGCCAGGGCCGTAACCTGATCCGGCTCCAACCGTTGAATCTCCTCGCGGTTTTTATCAGAGCCTTGTCCCGCTTCGCTCTCCACCTTTGCGGGACCGGCGACCGACGGCAAATAACGCACCGCCGCCAAAGTCGCTAAAGCGCTGACAATGCCTACAAGCAACGGAATACCGACGGTTTTTAACATTCACGACCTTTCGAACCCCGGGCAAGATAGAATAGTCTAGGCTGACGGTTGAAACGTCGCAACGCTCTGGCCACGATGAAAATTACCTCCATTCCCCAACTCTACCGCAACGTCAATCGTTGGGGCGAAGTCATCTCGGTGCTCAGCAAGTACGGCCTGGCCAACTGGGTCAGCCGGCTCGATTACGATTTCGTCAAGGGGCTGTTTCGCGACGCCGACGGCGAGGTGCTGGCGAAACACCGCCCTGAAGCTCGCGTGCGGCTGGCCTTCAATGAGCTTGGCCCCACCTTCATCAAACTTGGGCAGATTTTGAGCACGCGCCCGGATTTGGTGGGAGTCGATCTGGCCGTCGAACTGCAACATTTGCAAGACGACGTCCGCGCCGACCTGCCGGAAGTGGCGCGCCAAACCATCGAACGCGAGCTGGGCTTGCCCGTCGATAAAATCTTCGCCGAATTTGAGGACGCGCCGATCGCTTCCGCCTCGATCGGTCAGGTGCACTGCGCTCGCCTGCATACCGGCGAACGCGTCGCCGTGAAGGTGCAACATGCGGGCATTGAAGAGAAGGTGCGCGTCGATCTCGACATTCTGGCTGGCCTGGCGCAGATGGCCGAGATGGTTCCGGAATTCGTGAACTACCGACCGCAGGCTACCGTAGCGGAGTTCCAACGAACCTTGCTGAGAGAACTCGACTTCGGTCGCGAAGCGCGGCACATGCAACAGTTCGCGCAGGACTTCGCGGACGACCCGCGGATTCATGTTCCGCGATCCTACTCCGAGTTCTCGACGTGCCGCGTGCTGACGATGGAATTGCTGGAAGGCGTCAAGGTTTGCGAGCGGCCGCTCCTGGCAGCCGCCGGCTACGATCTGGAGGAACTCGCCCGGCGTGGCGCCGAGATCTACCTGACCATGATCTTCACCAACGGCTTCTATCATGCCGATCCGCATCCCGGCAACATTCTGGTTCTGCCCGGCGGAGTGTTCGGCTTAATCGACTATGGCATGGTTGGCAGAATTGACGAGCCGCTGCGCGAGCTGGTCGAAGAGATGCTCTCGGCGCTGGTCAATGCAGATGCGCTCCACCTCACCTCCATCATCACGCGAATTGGCTCCGTACCGCCGCAACTGGATCAGGCGGCGCTAAGCATCGACGTCGAAGATTTCATCGCCTATTACGCCCACCAACGAATTGACGAGTTAGAGCTGGGCAAGGCGTTGAGTGAGATGGTCGAGATCATTCGTCGCTATCACATCATGCTGCCGGCGCGCATCGCGCTATTGATCAAAGTGCTGGTAATGCTTGAAGGCGCTAGTCGCATGCTAAGCCCCACCTTCAGCCTGGTGGAGGTGATGCGCCCTTATCAGCGGAACATGCTGTTTCGCCGCTTGTCTCCCAGACGTCAACTGCGGCGCATGCGCCGGCTGGCGTCCGAACTAGAGTATCTGGCCGAGGTGTTGCCCCGAGGCATCGTCGACATCGTCCAGCAGATTCAAGCCGGCCGTTTCGATGTTCATCTGGATCATCGCGGCCTGGAGCCGTCGGTCAACCGGCTAGTGCTAGGCATGCTGGCCAGCGCGCTATTCCTCGGCTCGTCGTGGTTGCTGGCCAACAACGTTGGCCCCTTGGTGCCGTATGTCAATCTCTCGTTACTCGGCGTGCTTGGCTCGACGACCAGCATCATGCTTGGTCTGCGTCTGCTGCGAGCGATTAACAAATCAGGCCACCTCGATCGGCGAAAGTAGTTCGAGCGAATCATTCGTGCGATCGACAAGCCGCCGCTCAAGTCGCCGACAGATCAGAGAATGATCGGCATTGGCATTCCTTTAACACGGCTTGCCTGTAATCTGTGCATGGCGATGCTAAAGATTACGCATTGCACTCTTGCGATCGAGCTGCTTCATTTTCGCAACGAATGGCGCAACTCGAATCCGCGCCAGTGAGATTGGAGTTCGCCGCCGGCGAGCAACGGCTGTGCCATGGAGATTTGGCACATTGTGTGCAATATACGATTCGCATCCTGCGGCGCCTGAAGACACGCTGCAGCGATGTTTCACGGGACTGCGTTGCACCAGGATGCCGGGGGTCGCTTGCCATGGCGGCCCCCGGCGCTCTTGGCATTGTTCAAAACTCCCAAGCGGATTCACTCTCACCGCGAGTCATGCGCGTCGGACGGCAAGGTTTGGGAGCGGCCGTCAGAGATTTCCCCCAGATCTCTGACGGCCCCGAGCCGCCGCCGATATCCTTGACGCCGTACTCGGCGCGACTTCCAGCCCTTTTGTTAGGCGATAGGATTGCCTGCCGTAACGAATCACCCACAAGGTCGCCGACTACGCGGCCGTTAATCGCTCAGCGGCTGAGTGCTCCGCAGATAGGCGAACAGGTCGCGAATCTGCTGATCATTCAGTTCGCGCAGCACGCCTTCGGGCATCAGCGACTTGCGCTGCGGCAATAACTCTTCGATCTCGGACTGGGCGAGCGTCACGTTCTGCCCGTCGGCCCCGCGCAGCACAACGACCTGAGTTTCGCGATCGACCAGAAAACCGGTCACGATGCGACCGTCTTCGGTCAGCGCCTGGTAGGTTTCAAAGCCCTCGCGCACCTCGGCGCTGGGATTGACGATATTGATCAGCATGTTTCCCACGTCATCGCGCTTGTAGCTCGTAAGGTCGGGGCCGATTTGCCCCCCATCGCCGAATAGCCGGTGACATTTGGCGCACGTCTCTTTAAACAGTTTCTTACCCGGGTACGGACTGCCAGAGCCCGCGCGGACAACGCCTTGCAAATGCTCGATCTGCTGCTGCATTTCAGCCGTGGTCGCGCCTTCGATGGCGCCCCAATGCCTGGCAATCACTTGCGCCATGCGGTCATCGCGGAACACCGTCAGCTTGCGGACCGTATCGAGCGGAATTGATTCGGCCGGTATTTTGCCGGAATCAACCGCCTCCGTTAACTGCAGCGCCCACGGCTTGCGGCTCGTCAATAAGGTCTGCGCAGCGCTGCGGACATCTTCGGTGAAGGCGCCGTAAAGCTCAATGACTGTCGGCGGAATGCTCGAATCGGAGTATGGCTGCAACGAGGTCAATGCGGCCATGCGCAAGCCATCGTCGGGCGAGGTGCGCACGACTTGCAGCAACGTGGGGATGCATTGAGGCGATCTTACCTCCCCAAAGATCTGAATGTACTGCATCCGTTCATTGCTGTCGGCCTTATCGTCGGCCAAGATGGCCAACGCCTTTTCGATCGCCTCAGGCTTCCCTTGGCGCAAACCAAGCGCTAAGGACTGCCCGCCGACTTTGCTCATGGCTTCAACCAGTTCCGGCGGCAGGCCGGTCAATGGCCGGCCCTGATAGGCCTCCTCAAAACCGCGCATCAACGTGCGGCTGTGTTCCTGATCCGGCGATAATGCCAGCAGTTTGGCGCACATCACCAGGTCATTCCGGCTGCCGGTGGCTGCATATCGCCGCATGACTCGATGCAGCAAGTGCTTAGTTGCCAGAGGCGCTTGCCAAACAGCGGGGTCGCGGAACAGATTCAGCACCGCCTCGTGATCGCTGGCCGCCTTGGCTTCGATCGCCCACCAGACGAGCAGCGGCAGATGAACGTCTTCCGAGTCTTCCGCATGCGAAATCAGTTGCCGAACAATCGGCAGTCCTTGGGCGGCCGGCAGACGCCGGGCAGTTGAAGCTAGTTGGCTGCGCACTTCGACATTCGGCTCGGAAGCTGCCAGCTCTGAGAGCTTGGGGGCGATCGAAGGAGAAACCTGCCCCGAATCGCCAAGCAGACGCACCGTCCACGCGCGGACGTAGGGATTGGCGTGGGTCAGCGTTTTCGCCGCCACCGCTTCGTTGAATCCGCCGCAAAGGTTCAACGCCCACAGAGATTCGAGCGCCAGCTGTTCGCTGTCGGTCTCGATCTTGGCTAACAGCGCGGGGATCAGCGAGGCGTCTTTGCGATCGGCGATCAAGCGTAATGCCTCGCGACGCTGCCACTTATTCTTGTGGCTCAACAGGGCGAGGAGTTCCTGGCTGGAACTTTTGCCAAGATCAAACGGCTTAATTGGCTCAGCGTCTTTGGCTTTCAGGCGATAGATGCGGCCGCTTTGAGAGTCGATCTTGCCCTCGTGGTGACGCAAATGAGCAATCTGGGCTTCATACATATCGCAGACGTAAATGGCGCCATCGGGACCAACCATAATGTTCACTGGACGGAACCAGTCGTCGCTGCTCTCGACGGCAAAGCCCACGTCTTTCGTCTTGAACGAAGAGCCATCTGGCGAAAAGTCGCTCATCACCACATGGCTTTGCAATGGCGCGACGCCAAACAGCTTGCCGCGATAGGCTTCCGGCAACGCCGCGCCCTCATAGATCACGAAGGCGTGCGTGAACCGCGGCACGCTAGGGTGCTTCATGGCCGGAAAATAGCCAAAGGTATACGGGTTCGATAGCGGGCCGTGCTTGCTGAATCCCTTTTGCGAGTATCCGCCTTGGACATAATGAAAGCCGCGCGTATCGCCGCCGTTGTGGCCGGAAAAAATCCGCCCCTTGGAATCGATCTCGATGCCGAAAGCATTGCCGCCCCCTTCCGCAAAGATCTCATAACGTTTCAGCTCGGGATGATAGCGCCAGATCAATTGCCCCATCGAGTGGACCGGTTTTTTGTCGACCCCCGGCCGCAAGACGTCTCCGCTGACGGTGCTTCCTTGGCATGCATACAACCAGCCGTCGGGACCCCAGGTCAGATTGCTCGCGCAGGAATGGGTGTCTTCTAAACCGAAACCTTGCAAATGCACTTCAGGATCGCCGTCGGGAATGTCGTCATTGTCACGATCGGGATAGAAGAGCAAATACGGGGGATTGAGCACCCACACGCCGCCCCGCCCGCGGGCGAAGCTGGTGGCGATATTGAGTCCCTCAACGAACGTCTTGTGCTTGTCGAACTTCCCGTCGCCGTCGGTGTCTTCGTGAATCGTAATCTTGTCGCGACCGGGAAAATGATGGGGCGGCGCCGGCGGGACTTTGTCGTAGGTGGCGCGCAAAAACTTGTCTTCGCTCAGGATCTTCAACCCGGCGGGAAAAGGATATTGCAGGTATTGCGCCACCCACAGACGGCCACGTTCGTCGAATTGGGCGAAGATCGGCTGACCAATCTCAGGCTCGGAGAGCACTTGTTCGACCGACAAATCGGCGGGAACCTTGAGCGCCGCCAGCGCCTCAGCGGGTTTCAGAGCCGGGTTCTCCGTGCCGGTCGCCGCACAGACCGTCATCGCCCTTGATGTCAGGGCCACAATCAAGAGCTGACAGAAAATCATCTTCAAGTTCATGGAACAATGCCCGAATAGGAAGCGGTGGGAGGGTACTCGCAAGGCAGCGTCATTGGCGGGACCGCCCTGATCGGCAAGCAGCGATTTCAGGCGCGGCAAACGGCAAACAGCCCGTTCTTAGCCTACCTGGCGCAGAGAACAGTGTCGAGCGTTTTATGTTTGGGGGCCTTTTCTGCTTGCGGCGGGCCGACTCGCAAGCACCAAGCTCGCGCCGGTAGAATACAAGCGAGATGCCAGCGACGCCATCCGCAGTGTTGAAAGCCACCCAATGTCTGAACAGCCAATTGTGATCTACACGGCCTCGAACGCCGTCGAGGCGCACCAACTCAAGAACCTGCTAGAGGGGGCGGGCATCCAGGCATTTGTCGCCAATGAAAACTTGCAAGGGTTGATTGGCTTTGACGCCTCGAGCTGGTCCACTGCGGTCCAGGTGCTGGTTGCAGCCAAGAATGCCGGGGCCGCAAGAAGAATGGCCGCGGAGTTCGATCGGCACGGCCATGGCACGATTGGGGAGGCGCCATCCTCGCAACCAGTCGAGCCGGATCGATTCCATAAGAATCCCTCCGGCAGTACGATCTCAGACACGCCCAGCGAGACAGAGCACAGCGCCGAAATGCGAGGATGTATCGTCGACTTGTGCCCGCAGTGCAGTCGGCATCGCACTGCAGTTTGCCCAATCTGTAAGACGGCCGGTTCAAATTTTCATCCCGGCCAATCGAACGTTGAAAAGGATGATCATTCAGGCGAGCCGCCGCTATTGATTTGCCCGACTTGCGACGAACCATTTGAGCCCAGCTATCTGCGGCGCTGCGAATGGTGCGGGCACGATTTTGGCAGCGGAATTTCGATCCCGGAGCCTACGGTTCCCACGGACTTCGAGTCGCCGAATTCGCGAGTGATCATCGTTGCCGTCGGCTTGCTGGCGCTCATCGGCGGCCTGCTGGCGTATTTCGCGAAGGTGCTCGAATAGCCCGACGGCAATCATCGCATCAATCGTTGCCTGCGGCCGAGACCTTCGTCGGGTTCGCATTTGGCACGCAGTCGCCGGCGAGCGAAAATAACGGAAGCCCAGCCCACAAGCATCGATCGCGCTTCCTTTGCTTCGCTCCCATCTCCGATCGCGCTTCTCCTTGGTTCCGTCGCGCATAGAAAAAGCCGGGCGGTAGCGGCCCGGCTTCTTCGACCTCGATCTCTGCCTGCACCCTTCTCTGTGTTTTAGGTGCCGAACTCCGGCCGGCGGCGTTCGAGCTGCGATTGCAGGCGCTGCACAATCGAACTGTGCATCTGGCTGACGCGACTCTCCGAGAGATCAAGCGTAGCGCCGATCTCCTTCATGGTCAGCTCTTCGTAGTAGTAGAGGATAATGATCAGCCGCTCGTTGCGGTTCAATCCTTTGGTAACCAACCGCATCAGGTCGGTTTTCTGGATCCGCCGCGTGGGATCTTCGCCCTTCTTGTCCTCCAGGATGTCGATTTCGCGGACATCCTTGTAGCTGTCGGTCTCGTACCATTTCTTGTTTAAGCTGATCAGACCGACGGCGTTGGCGTCGAGCATCATCTTTTCCAGCTCGGGCACCGTGATTTGCAACTGCTCGGCAAGTTCCACCTCAGTAGGCTGGCGGCCAAACTTGGTTTCCAGAGTTTTGATCGCTTCATTCAGCTTACTGGCCTTCGAGCGTACGAGGCGCGGCACCCAGTCCATGGTGCGCAGTTCGTCAAGCATGGCCCCGCGGATGCGCGGCACGCAGTAGGTTTCGAACTTGACGCCGCGCGTCAGATCGAAGGCGTCGATGGCGTCCATCAAACCGAACACGCCGGCCGAAATCAGATCGTCGAGTTCCACTCCCTCGGGAAGCCGCGACCAGATCCGTTCGCCGTTGTATTTAACCAGCGGCAGGTAAATCTCAACCAGCCGGTTGCGCAAGTCCTGATTGTTCAGATCGGCTTTGAAAGCATCCCAAAGTTGTGCGACATCTTCTGTTGCGACCGTTGCTGCCATGCATTCCTCCGTGATTGCACACCACCAACCGGGAGCGAGTTCTCATCGCGCGCTACCGCCAGAAAAGAGCGGTTCGCGCCGAAGCGAGCCTTCGAGCCGGCCATCATGGATTGGTCTTGCCTGGAGATGCCGAGTCCGTGGCATCCCGAGCGGCGAGGTCCGCCGCGAGTTTGCTGCGAATTGATTCTTCTAACGTCCACTCGGCGAGCCGTCCGACGATGCACCCTAAGGGCAAGAACGCCAGCAAGCTGAGCCAAGCCGCGAACAAGGTCGGTTCCACTCCGCCGCCGCGCACAAATCCTCGTGCGATCACCGTCAGGAATGCCAACAGACCTAAAACCCCGCCGTACCTGCGACCCACGTCCTTGGCTCCCGGCGGATGCCCTTAAACTCTCTTCAACCGCTACAACTTGCCAGTAACTTCGCTACCGACACCAGTTCTAAGTATCGGTTGGGGAGAGGTTGCGAGTTGAATCGATTGTTCAATTATCTGTTTCTTTACGGACGTCGCGGTGACCTGGGCCGCCAAGAGTTCCAACTGGCGCGAGGCCAGAATTGCGGGATGATGCAACACAAAAGAAGCTTGCGACCGGCCGGCTGCGGCCACCAGCGGATCGGAAGGCAAATAGCAGCCTTCGTCGATCTGCAGACCTAAAAACCGCCGGCAGGCGCGGGCCAACCGGCGACCGATTTCTTGAGCCATTTCCGCTCCCGGCGCCAAATTGACGATGGCTTGCACCGGTACGCCATGACTGACCGGGGCAAGCAACTTGATAGCCGCATAGGCATTAGTGACCGACGCCGCCTCGGTCGAAGTAACGACAAGCACCCGATCGGCCGACTGCCAGAAACGTTTGACAACGCGATTCAATGCGCTGCCGGCGTCAATCACGACGTAGTCCGCATGCGGCCCGAGTCTCGCCAGCTCGTTCAGCAGTCGATGTTGGGCGGCTGGCTCGCAGTCGGAAAGCTCGCGGGTGGCCCAGGCGCCGGGCAGAACCTGCACGCCCGCCGGTCCGCGCACCAAGGTTTCGTGCACGCCGCGTCGTCCGGCAAGCACGTCTGCCACCGTATATGCATCGCTGACCCGGCATAGGCTGCTGGCATCGGCCCGCCCCAAGTCGGCATCGACGAGGACCGTGCGCCGCCCGTCCCCAGCCAAGGCCACGGCGAGATTGACGGCAACCGTGGTTGTGCCAACGCCTCCTTTGCCGCTGGCGACAACGATCAGGCGAGGCGGCGCGGCGGCAGACTCGCTGCGCCGAGCGCCGTCGACTCCGCCGGCCAACATCAACATTCTCAAGCGATTCGCTTGATCTGACATCAGGGTTCGTATTCCTGCGATGCGTCCATGCCGCCTGACGGACTTGTCGGCGGCCACGAGTCCTTTCACTCCCAGCCCAGCACCTGTCGCGCCAAGCGCCGACGCTCGGCGGGGGCAATATCGTCGGGAACGTTCTGACCGTTGGTCAAATAACTCAGCGGCAACTTGCACGAACGAAGCAGCGGCAAAATGTTGCCCAACCCTCCCGCCTCGTCTAGTTTGGTCAAAATGAGCGACGTGGCGCCTACGCCGCGGAACCGCTGCGCCGTTCGCGTTAACGTCGCCGCGCTTGCCCCGCTCGACAGCACCAGATGCACTTCGTCGGCATCGGCCTCCGTCAGAAAGGCTTCGAGTTCCTGCAATTTGACTTCATCTTGCGGGCTGCGGCCGGCTGTATCCAGCAGCACCAGGTCGAGATTCGACATACTCTCGACGGCGTCGCGCATTTCATGCGGCGTCGCGACGACTCGCATCGGCAAGTCGATGATGTCGGCATAAGTCCGCAATTGCTCGACCGCAGCGATGCGATAGGTGTCAACGGTAATCAGTCCGACACGGCGTCTCTCGCGTAAGTGAAAATTCGCTGCCAACTTGGCGATGGTCGTCGTTTTGCCGACCCCCGTCGGTCCGATGAGCGCGACCAGTCGGCGGCGTCCCGGAGTCACGCGGGTTGGGCCGGCAATGGCGATTTCATCCTCGACCATGCGCGTCAGGCGGGCTTTCGCCAGTGACAATTCGTCGACTTCGCCGTCTGGCGCCTCTTGGCGCAGCCGATCGATCAGTTCGCGCGCCAAATCTTCGGCGACTTCCGCTTCAATCAGTTCTGCATACAAGCGGAATAGCCCGTCGGACCAATCTTGCTGCGGAGCATAGCGTGAGCGACGACAGAGGTCTTCAACCAACGAATGCAATTCGTTCAACTGGCCTTTCAACTCGTCGCGGAACATGGCTTTGGCGGCCCACTCGAAGCCCGGCGAGGACTCTCTCGCGGACACAGCCGGCGCCGGAGCGGCAAGAGCAGCCTCCAAGGCGGGTTCGCGCTTCGCCAGGCGACTGGGAACATTCACTTCCGTCGACGCCATGACCTCGATTTGTCGCACGCCGGACAACCAACCCAGCAGACCATTGCCGCGAACTTCGCGCGTATGCAAGACCGCCGCCGACGGCCCCAGTTCGCGACGCACCAAGGCTAGCGCCTCTTGCATCGTCCGCGCACGATAAGTTTTTACGTCCATGTGCAGTAAGGAATATGGTGGTGGGATTTAACGAATCTTAATTCCGACATGGAGGATCGGGTTTGGGGAAACGCCGAAGCTCTGATTTCAGACTACGCCTGCTTTGGCAGGCACGGCGTCCGAGACAAGCCCCAAGGTTTCAATTTGTGTATCACGCGTCACTTCATTGTAGCTGAGTATGGCGACCTGCTTGAGCTGGCCGCTGATCATCTGTCGCAACGCCGGTCGGATCTGCGGGCTGACTAGCAGCACGGGAGGATGTCCCTTGGTGGTCAGCTTTTCGATCTCCTTGCCGATCACACGGCAGGTGGCGTCGATGGCTTGAGGCGACATGCGAATGAACAACCCGCGCTCGTTGTGTTCGAAGCCAGCCCGGATGCGATCCTCCAGCGCCGGATCGAGCGTGACGACGTGCAACCGGTGTTGAGCGTCGCGATAGCGCGAACAGATTGCTCTCGCCAGGCGGCTGCGCACTGCTTCGGTGAGAAACACTGCGTCTTTGGTGCGTGCGGCGTAATCGCCCAGCGTTTCCAGAATCGGTCCCAACTGGCGAATGGAAACCTCTTCGCGGAGCAGCATCTGCAGAATCTGCTGCACCTCGGCCAGCTTGAGCTGACTGGGGATCAGTTCGTCAACCACGGCGGGAGAGGTTTTCTTGAGTTCGTCAATCAGATGCTTGGTGGCGTCTCGCGTCAGGATCTCGTCGGCGTGCTTGCGGACAACTTCCGTCAGATGAGTCGCAATCACGCTTTGCGGTTCGACGACGGTATAGCCCAGCATCTCGGCCTGATCGCGTTGCCCCGGCTCAATCCACACGGCCGCCGTGCCGAACGCCGGATCCCGGGTGACGATGCCCGCCATCCGTCCGGTGGTCACGCCCGAATCGATTGCCAGCAGCAGTTGCGGGTAAAGCGAAGCTTCTGCCACCGGGTTATCGGCCACTTTGATCCGGTATGCGTTCTGTTCGAGCCGCATGTTGTCTCGGATTCGGACCTTCGGCATCAGGATGCCGATGTCAGCGGCCACATTTTGGCGAACGCGCTGGACGCGGGCCAGCAAGTCTCCGCCGCGTTTGGGATCGGCCAGCCGAATCAGCCCAACGCCAATCTCGATTTCCATCGGATCGACGATCAGGAAATCCTCGATTCGTTCTTCGGGCGGCTTCTTCTCGGCGGC
>JAICIG010000073.1 GCA_025924495.1 Pirellulales bacterium
CACGGTCGGGGTACCGCAGCTCTTTTGCCAGATTACGTTGCTGCCCTTGGGGCCGAGCGTGACCTTGACGGCCCGCGCCAGCTTGGAAACGCCGCGACGAATCGCTTCACGCGCTTCCTGTTCGAATGCGATGGTCTTTGCCATGAGTGGGAATTCTCCTCAACGTTGGTTGAATGATTTCAGGTGTGTTTTCTCAAGGAGGGCAGACATTCTTGTCTGCCGATCGCCTCGATTTTTCTCGCCGCAGGCTGAGACAGACAGGAATGTCTGTCCTCGTCTTTTACGGCGGAAACATTCGTCCGCCCGGCTTATGGCAGACAGGAATGTCTGCCCTCCTGTGGGGGCGATGATGGAGGCTTACTCGATGATCGCCAGGATGTCGTCTTCGCGCATCAGCAGCAGTTCGCGGTCGCCCACTTTGAACTCGTCGCCGGCGTACGAGGTGAACAACACCCGATCGCCGACCTTGACCTGTAGCGGGCTGCGGCTGCCGTCGTCGCACAGCTTGCCGTCGCCGACGCTGACGACCGTGCCGCGGGCCGGCTTGTTCTTGGCGCTGTCGGGCAGCACGATGCCGCCGGCGGTGGTGGTTTCCGACTCTTCTCGTTCGACCACCACGCGGTCGCCCAATGGTTGGAGCTTGACGTTTTCCTTGCCGGCCTTCTTTTTGTCTTTGGTCGCGACTGCCATTGCTTGCTTGCCTCCGGGAATCTCTCGGAATAAACGGGGTTTATTGAATCATCAGGCCCGCCCATCCTGCGGCGAGCTTCGTCTGCCATTTATGCGCATCCGTAGCGCTGGTAGGGGCCGGTTAAGCAAGTAGCGCGCCAAATCCGCGTACGCGTCGCAATCGGTTTTTTCAAGGGGACTTACGTCGATTCCTCGGGAATGCAGAGCCGCTCGCCATACGCCGGTCCGGCAGTCTGCCGTCGCCGCCGTCCGCCTGCAGCCTGCCGTTTTGGCAGAGCGATGAGCATCAGGCGCGGGGGAGATAATGCGGACGTCCTACCGGACCTCGCCTTTACTCGTTGGATGCTTTAGCCCTGCGCTCCCAGCAGCCAGGCGAGGATGCCTTTCTGCACGTGCAGTCGATTGGCGGCCTGGGCGACAACGATGCTGTGCTTGTGGTCCATCACGTCGTCGGTCACTTCCTCGCCGCGACGGGCTGGCAAGCAGTGCATGAAATACGCCGACTTGGGAGCATGCGCCATGAGTTCGGCGTTTACCTGAAAATCGGCGAAGGCCTCGCGACGCTCCTGGGCTTCGCCTTCTTGCCCCATGCTGGCCCAGACGTCGGTGTAGACGGCCAGGGCGTTCTTGACCGCCTGACGCGGATCGCTGGTCACCGTCAGCTTCAGTTCCGGCACGTCTTTTTTGAGCAACTTGAGGAACTCGCCGTCGAACTCATAGCCTTTCGGCGCGGCCAAGACAAACTTCATGCCGGTTTTGCCGCAGGCCAAGGCCAGCGACCGCGATACATTGTTGCCGTCGCCGACAAACACGAGCGTCTTTCCTTGGAGCGAACCGGCCAATTCGCGCAGCGTGAACAGATCGGCCAAAGCCTGGCAGGGATGGATATAGTCGGTCAGTCCGTTGATGACCGAACAAGTCGAGTGCTCGGCCAAATCCAGCGCTTTCTGATGCGATTTCGCCCGCACGACGATCACATCGACGTAGGTGCTGAGCACGCGTGCGAAATCGGCGATCGATTCGCGCGAGCCCCAGCCGACATCCTCGCCCAGAAACAGGCTGGTTCCCCCCAGGTGCGTCATGCCCGCTTCGAAACTGACGCGCGTCCGCAGCGAAGGCTTTTCGAACAGCAGCGCCATCACGCGCCCCGGCAACAGGGCTTCGCGAATGCCGCGAGCGTGCTTGCTTTTCAGATCCTCGCTGATAGCGAAGATATGTTCAATTTCAGCGCTGGTGATATCGGCCAGGGTAATCAGATGACGCATTCGTGAGCCTACTTGGCGTGTTCCTTGATGACTTCGGCCAACAGGTCGCACGCCTCGCCAGCCTGGGCCTCGGTAAGATTCATGGCGGGCAGCAGCCGCAACACCGTGCCTTGTGTGCAATTGATCAACAATTGGCGGTCCAGGCAGGCTTTGACCAGCGGCGCCCCTTCGGCGGCCAGTTCGACGCCGATCATCAGCCCTAACACACGGACTTCTTCGATCATCTCGCATTCTTTGGCCAGAGCTTCCAGCCGCGTTCGGAAGATCTGGCTGATTTTGCGGGCGTTTTCCAGCAGATTTTCCTGCTCGATCATCTCCAAGGCGGCAATGCCGGCGCGAGCGGCGATGGGATTGCCGCCGAACGTCGCGGCGTGCATGCCCGGACGCAAGCTGGGGGCGATCTCCGCCCGAGTCAGCATGGCGCCTCCCGCGATGCCGCCGCACAGACTCTTGGCCAACGTCATGATGTCGGGCGTCACGCCGAAATGCTGATAGGCGAACCAATGCCCGGTGCGTCCGCAGCCGGTTTGCACTTCGTCGAAAACCAGCAGCAATTCGTTCTCATCGCAGAGTTGCCGCAAGCCTTGCAAAAAGCCCTCGGGGGGCAATTTGATGCCTCCCTCGCCTTGCACCGGCTCGACCATGATGGCGGCCGTTTCGTCGTCAACGAGCTTCTTGACGGCCTCCAGATCGCCGTAGGGAGCGTAGACGAAGCCCGCCATCAGCGGTCCCAAGCCTTCGTGATATTTCGGCTGGGCCGTGGCGGCGGTCGACCCGAGCGTGCGGCCGTGAAAACCGCCGGTAAAAGTGATGATCTTGTAGCGATTCTTGGGCGTGTGCAGTCGGGCCAGCTTGATCGCCGCTTCGTTCGCTTCCGTGCCCGAATTGCAGAAAAACGCCTGACCGCCGAAGCTGCGCTCGGAGAGCCCCTTGGCCCACAAGCCTTGCGCCTCGGTGTACCAGGTGTTCGGCACGTGGATCAGCGTGGCGACCTGCTCTTGCACCGCCTTCACGATCGGCTCGGGACAATGTCCGAGCAGGTTGCAGCCCCAGCCGGGAAACAAGTCAAGATATCGACGCCCTTCGCTGTCCCAAACGTACGAGCCTTCGCCGCGCGCCAGGCAGATCGGATAGCGGCCGTAGTTGGGCACCACGTATTGCTTGAACATCTCCATGACTTCGGCGGAACTCATCGTCGCTGTAGTCGCCACGGCGTTCTCCTCAAAGGACGGCAGTCGCAAATCAATTCAAAAAAGCCAATTCACAAAACGCTGAGACACAAGGGAAAACCCGGGGTTCGCGAATCGCCCGGTTGGGCGACCGGACGGAGCAGCCCGCCAGGTCAGCGGCCTTTGGCAATCTCGGTGCCGACGCCTTTGCTGGTGTAAATCTCGAGCAACAGCGAGTGGCGCAGTCGGCCGTCGATAATGTGGATTTTGCTGACGCCGTGCTCCAGCGTATCGAGGCACGCCTCGACCTTGGGAATCATGCCCGACTCGATCGCGCCCGAGGCGATCAGTTCGCGGGCTTCATCGGCAGTGAGCGAGTGGATCAGCGAATCGGGGTCGTTCTTGTCGCGTCGCACGCCATTGACATCGCTGAGAAAGACCAGCTTCTCCGCGCGCATTGCTTGAGCGACGGCAGTGGCCGCCGTGTCGGCATTGACGTTGAGTTTTTGCTTGTCAGCATCGAGGCACATCGACGGAATCACAGGCACAATGCCCGCATAGCACAAGTTTTCGATCGTCGTGCGATCGACGCGATTGACGTGGCCGACGTGCCCCAGGTCGATGGGTTCGCCGTTCTGTCCGGGCAGCATGATTCGTTCGCCGAACAGAACGTTGGTCGTGCGGAAATTGAGGGGCGCGGCACGGCCGCCCAACTCTTCAATCCGCTGGAAAATATGCTCGTTCGTCTCATAGGCCAGGACTCGCTCGACGATGTCACGGGCCGCGTCGTCGGTATAGCGGCGGCCTTGAATGAAACGCGGCTGCAAACCGGCTTCCGCCATGGCTCGGCTGATGGCCGCTCCGCCGCCATGCACCACCACGGGCCGCATGCCGACGGTCCGCATGAAGATGATGTCGAGCAACAGATGCCGAAGCGCGTTGGGATCCTCCATCACGCTGCCGCCGATCTTGATGACCGTCGTCTTATCGCGGAAGCGGCGGATCCACTCCAGGGCCTCAATCAGAACGTCGGCTTTTTCAACGGCGGTAAACAAAGGCTTGCTCCAAGCGCCGGCGCCCGGGGGCGAACTGCGAACGGCCACGCTGCTCATGAACCCCCCTCCGCACACAATAGACGGGCGACTCTCCGTTCGGAGAAAACGGTTTATTGTAGGTGACCTGAGGGGGGTGTCAACGGGCCGATGGCCGCGTCGTCATCCTTGAATTCACTCCACAAGAAGCGGATTTCCTGCTGGCGCGGGGTCCGTACAGCGACCGCGGCGGCGTGTTCCGCGGTCGGACGGAACTGGGCGAATTGCCACTGCCGCGGATCGTCGTTGAAGCCCGGCGCGAACGAAATCGAAACCGGCCGGCCGGCGCCGATCTGCATCGAAAACTTATCCAAGCCTAACGAAAGTCCCACGCCACGGGCCTTCAAATACGCTTCTTTCAACGTCCAGTAGTCGATGAAGCGCGCCGGCTGCTCTTGATCGGGACGCGATCGCAATTCGGCCAGTTCCTGCGGCGAAAAGTAACGAGCCGCCACGCTCATTAATCCTGCGCCGTCACCGCCCCGGTGAATATTCTCCACGTCGACGCCGATTGGACGATTCCACGTCACGCCGCAGGCAACCAGTCCATGCGTGTGGGAGAGATTGAATTGCAGCCTGTGCGCACTTTGGGGCCCAGCAATCTCGGGCCGGCCGAACTCATTTGCGGCAAACCGCAAGCCTTCCGGCGCCACGTCCAAATATCGAGACAAAGTCAACCGCAAGAGGGCATGGGCGACCAGATAGAGTTGCCCGTCGACTGGTCGCACGAACCTCGCCTGTTTGGCAAGTTCTTCGGCGGAAAGGAGCGCCCGAAAACGCGCTATCGTTTCCGCTCCGCCGACGCGCCCCGGGCATGCGTACCAGATGTGGACTTCATCTTCGCCGAGGGGAATCAGGGCCAATCGTAGCGAGCCTCATGGAGTGCTAAGACGCGTTGATAAATAAGTTTACGTCGCTGCTTCAAGCATCTGCAAGAGGAGCGGATGATCGCCGCCCGGGAATGCCGCTGGTTTTCGGTGAGCCCGCAAGCCGATACTCCGATAGAGAAATTGCGGGATTTGGCGAAACTGCGAACGGCGCCGCTGTGAGCGAAAGCGCGGCGCTTAAGGATTTGGCGCCGCAGTCGGACGAGCGGACGGACCCGAAGCAATGAAGCGTTTGACGCTATGGATGCTCTTGTGCCTGGCGTGCATCGGCTGCAAACAGCCGCTGCAGGCGGTCACGCGCTCGCGGATTGTCACAGAGTCGCCTCCGGTCAGTAATGCCTGTCAGTTGGCGGCGATGCCGCTGCGCGGTCCGATGGGCCCCGACGTCGCGAGGATCGCGCTGATCGATGTCGATGGCATGCTCCTGAACATGGACATGACCGGGCTGTACTCGGCGGGCGAGAACCCAGTCTCGCTGTTCCGCGAGCGGCTCGATGCCGCAGCCGCCGACCCGCGTGTGCGAGCCGTCGTGGTCCGCATCAATAGTCCCGGCGGAGGCGTGACGGCCACCGATATCATGTGGCACGATTTGCAAACCTTCAAAGCACGCAAAGGTTGCCCCGTGGTGGCCTGCCTGCTAGACGTTGCCACAGGCGGGGGTTACTACGTCGCCACAGCAGCCGATCAGATCATCGCTCATCCGACGACGGTCACGGGCGGATTTGGCGTGATTCTGAATCTTTACAATCTGACCGACGCCATGGCCCAGTTCAACATTCTCGGTACGCCGGTTAAATCAGGTCGGAACGTCGATCTCGGTTCGCCGATCAATGCGCTCGAGCCGGATCAGCGGCAGATTCTGCAGCAGATGACCGATCAGTTTCACGAGCGTTTCAAGCAAGTCGTGCAGCAAACTCGCCCGGGCCGCAATGTGCGCGAAGACGATTTCGATGGCCGAATTTTCACCGCCTCACAAGCGCGCGAGCGAAATCTGATCGATTCCATCGGCTATCTCGACGACGCGCTGGAACTGGCCGGCCGCCTGAGCGGCTGCCCGCAAACGCAGGTCGTGCTCTACCATCGTCCCAACGATCCTGCGCGAACGCCTTATGCCGTGACCCCCAACGTGCCATTGCAGCAGACGATGATCCCCTTGAGCATGCCAGGACTCGATCGCAGCCGGTTGCCTACCTTCCTCTATGCCTGGCAACCCGATCCGACGTTGGAAAAGCAAGGGGGCCGCTAACTAGTCCTTGTCCCGCGCCTTCGTCATCACCTTGCGGCGGAATTCGCGAACGCTGTCCTGAGCCAGCAGAGGTATTTTCGAACCCAACAGGTTAGCGCCGTTAAACCACTCTCGCGGCTCGTGAAACGCCTGGTGATATTCGACAAACAAGGCGCCTGTAGGCTGCTTGAGCCGCGTGACTTTTGCATAAAACCCGGCGCCCTCGTACTTATGCGGCTTACCAACCTGGATTTTTCCGAGCTCATCGCGCTTCATCGGCCGCCACTGGTTCGGGTACTGCTCGTCGTCGTCGAAGCGAGAATCCAATTGAGCGGCGACAAGCAACGACTCTTCGCTTCTTGAGACCATCGCGTGTCGCGTGGCGCTGACTTGGACGCGGTCGAATAGCTCGAAGGTGCTATAAAGAAAGTACTCATCGGCGTGCCCAGCCGGGTCGTCGAACAACTTCCGCTGTACCACTTCTTCCGGCGAAAGCTTGCCCGCACGCGAAACGTCAGAGTCCTTGCTGCCGCTCAGCTTCGCCCACCGTTTAAGGAAATCTTCGTTGGCTACCTCCTCCAACTCGCCATAAACCACAAACCAGACGTCGACTCGCCACATCGCGGCGCCGGACTTGGCGCCTCCCGGCGAATGGACCTGTAACTCGAACGGGGCCACTGCGCTTTTGCGTAATAGCTCTTCTGGCGAGTGCCGAAGTCCCGGCAGCTTGGCGATGGCCTCGCGCTGTTCGGCCGCCGGCAACCCGTCGGGAATCGTTGGCGCAGGCAGCTTGAGCGGCTGGCCGGCAGGAACGGCCACCCCCGTTTCGATTAAGCCTGTCATCACGGCGTTATCTGCAGGCAGTTTCGCTGCGAGTACAAACCAACAAAATGCGTTGAACAACACGCACATAGCGAGTCCTCGCTTCGTAGAAACCGTGAGGGGCAAGTAAAGCGTTACCGCAAGGCGCGGACCCTGACGGCATGAACTAATGTAGCGTTCCGGCGCACCGCGCAAACTGTGGTATAGTTGAATGGCGAAATCCCTCCCCGCAACCCCGTGCACCAACCGCCCAACCTGCCTCGCCCCCCTGGCCCGTCAAACTTGTACGGGTATGATTTTGTTTCGGTAAGGCATTGTCGCGCAAAGGAATGCATTTTGCTCCCGGCCATTGGCCGTCGGAAGGGATGGAGTTCTGCCGCAGCAACGATGGACCGACCTAACCGGAACTAGGACCAGCTCTGGCGGACGAACCTGCGATGGCCGTTGACGTTTCGAGTCGAAACCGCGCCTCGGCGCGCCCCCGGGAACTGCCAACCCTCCCGCATGTGCTCCACTGGCGGGCAATCAACCAGCCGAACGACCTGGCATTCACCTTTCTAGTCGATGGCGAAGACGAAACCGTCAGTCTCACTTACGCCGAACTCGATCGCGAAGCACGAGCAATCGCGGGCGAGCTAAAGCGGCGCGGGGCGAGCAATGAGCGCGCTTTGCTGGTCTACGATTCCGGACTGGATTACGTGGCAGCCTTATATGGCTGTCTCTACGCGGGGGTTGTGGCGGCGCCGGTCTATCCGCCCGATCCATTTCGCGCCGAACGGACGCTGCCCCGATTGCATTCGATCATTGGCGACGCCCAAGCCAGTTTCTTGCTTGCCACGTCTGGCACGCTCGAGTGGGCCGGTCCTTTGTTCGGTACAGCGCCGGGGCTCAAATCGCTCGTGGCGACCGACGCCATCGCCGCGGAAAAGCCCGCCACGCGCGCTAAGCCGTCGATCGACCGCAATGATCTGGCGATCTTACAATACACCTCCGGTTCGACGGGCGCGCCGCGCGGCGTCATGATTTCGCACGCCAACTTGCTTGCCAATTTGGCGCGCATCGAACGCACAATCGATCGCGAGGGCGTGATTGCCGTCTCTTGGCTGCCGGCCTACCACGACATGGGCTTGATCGGCGGAATTTTCCAGCCGGTGTACAGCGGCCGATTGATGGTTTTAATGTCGCCCGTCTCCTTCATGCAGCGTCCGCTCCGTTGGTTGCGGGCCGTCTCGAACTATCGAGCCTGGACGACGGCGGCGCCCAACTTTGCCTACGATCTTTGCGTTCGCAAGATCAATTCCGAGGAGCGAAAAACGCTCGACCTCAGCAGCCTTAGCCTGGCGTTAAACGGCGCCGAGCGGGTCCGCGAAGAGACAATGGAACGCTTTGCCGAGACGTTCGCCGAATGCGGATTCCGCCGCGAGGCCTTTTATCCATGTTATGGTCTGGCCGAGGCCACGCTGATGGCGGCCGGAGGAGAAATTGCTGCGCCGCCGGTCGTACGCAGCTATGCCGCCGAAATGTTGGAACGCGGCGTGGCAAAAGCAGCGCAGGCAGGCGATCGGATTTGCCGGCTGGTGGGCAGCGGAAAAAGCGTTTACGGCCAGCGCATCGTGATCGCAGACCATGCGAGCGGCGAACATCTGGCCGACCGCCGCGTGGGCGAAATTTGGGTTTCCGGCCCCAGCGTAGGACAAGGCTATTGGAACCGGCCGGAAGAGACCGACTGTACGTTCCGCGCCTATCTGGCGAGCGGCGAAGGGCCGTTCTTGAGGACCGGCGATTTGGGGTTCTTTGACGACGGCGAGTTATTCGTCACGGGCCGCGTCAAAGACATGATCATTATCCGCGGGCGCAATTTGTATGCTCAAGATATCGAACTCACGGTCGCCCACTGCCACGACGCGCTGAAGCTCGACGGCGGCGCCGCGTTTTCGGTCGATGTGGACGGCGAAGAGCGACTGGTGATCGTCCAGGAAGTGATGCGGCCCAAGCGGCTCGATCCCGCGAATCTCCTGGAGACGATCCGAAATCGCGTGGCCGAAGAGCATGGCGTGCCCGTTTATGCCGTGGCGCTGATTGCCGCAGGCACGCTGCCGAAGACTTCCAGCGGCAAAACTCGCCGCCGAACCTGCCGCGAACGGTTTCTGTCCGGCGAACTCACGACAGTGCTGACGTGGCAACAAGGACAGCAAGTCGGCGCCGAACCGTCGGCGGCAGGCTATGCGGCGCCTCGCAACGAGATCGAAGCAAAGCTTGCGGAGATGTGGTCGGAGGTGCTGGGCTTAGAAAACCCGAGCATTCATGACGACTTTTTCGATCATGGCGGCCAATCCTTATTGGCCACCCAATTGCTGGTGCGCACCCAGGCCGAGTTCCGGCTCGAGTTGTCTCTGCGCGCGCTTTTCGAATCGCCGACCATCGCCCAACTCGCCGCACGGATTGCCGCGGCTGAGACGCCCACCCAGAGCGAACCTGCATTGCGACGGATCGAATCGCGAGAAGCGCTCCCACTGTCGTGCTCGCAACAGCGACTTTGGGTGCTCGAGCAGTTGGAGTCGTCGCCCCGGTATAACGTACCGGCCACGGCCGTGTTGCGGGGCGAACTAAAGCTGGAGGCGCTGCAAGAAAGCCTGAATCTGATCGTCACCCGGCACGAAACGTTGCGAACGAACTTCGAGGTTCTCGATGGCCGACCGCTCCAAGTGATTCACGCCGGGCGGAAGATGCCGTTTCGATTCGTTGACCTCGCCACCGAGAATAGCGGTGGTTCCCGCTGGGAACGATTGGCCCAAGCGCAGCAGCTTGCCGCTGCGGAAGCCAAGACGCGTTTCGATTTGCAGCGCGATCCGCTGGTGCGGGCGACGTTGTTCCGCATTGCCGACGGTGAGCATTTGCTGGCACTGGTCGCGCATCATATCATCGTCGACGGCTGGTCGATGGGCGTCTTCTTGAGAGATTTGGGCGCCATCTATGCAGCTATCGCAGAATGCAGCCCCGCGGAAATCGTCGAGCTGCCGTTCCAGTACGGCGACTTTGCAGCCTGGCAGCGCGAGTGGCTGAACAGCCCGGCCAGGGACCGCCAATTGCGGTATTGGACCGAACAGTTCAGCAGCTTGCCCCCCGCGCTCGATCTGGTCGTCGACAAGCCGCGTCGGGCCGACGGGAGATTTCACGGCGAGAGCGAAACGCTGCAGTTGCCCGCTCGTCTCACGGCAGCTCTGGAGCGACTCAGCCGCAGCGAAGGCGTGACGCTCTATATGACGCTGCTTGCGGCGTTCCAGACGCTCTTGTCGCGTTGGACGGGGCAAACCGATTTCTGCATTGGCTCGCCGGTGGCTAATCGCACGCGCATCGAGTTCGAGCCGCTGATCGGATTCTTCGTTAATACGCTCGCCCTTCGAGCGGATCTTTCGGGCCAACCCGACTTTCGAGAATTGCTTACGCGCACTCGCGAAACGACGTTGGGCGCGTTTGCCAACCAAGATCTACCACTTGATCAACTCGTCGAAGCCTTGCGGCCGGAGCGAGGAGCCAATGGCGCCGAGCTCTTTCAGGCGATGTTCGTGTTCGAGAACTTCGTCTGGCCGCAGAGCCAGGGCGCTGGACTATCCATTGGCGACGTGCATATCGAGCACCGTGCATTGGGGAGCTTCGACCTGACGCTGGTGGTTGAACCGCGTGACGGCGAACTGGCTGCCACCCTGGTCTACAATGCAGAATTGTTCGAGTCAGTCACGATACGACAGATGCTGTCGTCGCTGCAGACGCTGCTCGAAGCAATCGTGTTAGGCCCCGATCACAGCATCGATTCACTGCCGCTGCTCACACACGCAGAAGAACAGCAATTGATCGTCGGCTTGAATTCCACAGCCAGCGACTTTCCGTCGGACCGCGGAATCCACGAATTGTTTGCCGAGCAAGCCCAGCGCACGCCTGCCGCGCTCGCCGTAGTTTGCGGCAAGACGGAATGGACTTTCCAGGAGCTCGATCGCAGGTCGAATCAGTTGGCTCGCTACCTGCAAGCCTCCGGCGTCGGGCCTGAAGTTCCCGTCGGCATCTGCTTTGAGCGTTCCCCCGAAATGCTGCTGGCGCTGTTGGGCGTGCTGAAAGCCGGGGGCGCCTATGTGCCGCTCGATCCGAATGAAGCGCCGGAGCGGTTGGCCTGGATTGTCAACGACCTGCGTCTGCCGGCGATTCTTACGACGCAGAAATGCCTGAGCCAACTGCCGCCTCATGAAGCCGAAGAAATCCTGCTCGATCTCGAATGGCCCGCCATTGAACGAGAGAGTCCGGAATTCTTGACTTCTCCCGTTGCGCCGCAACAGCTGGCCTACGTGATCTACACCTCCGGTTCGACAGGTCAGCCCAAGGGCGTGGAAATTGCCCATCGTAGTCTGGTCAATCATGCAGTCGATCTCGCGCGGCGGTATCGCTCGGGCGTCGGCGAGCGAATGCTGCAGGTGATCTCCCTTGGTTTCGACGCCGCGGGCGAAGAGATCTTTCCCGCCCTGATTAGCGGGGCTGCTCTGGTGCTGCCCGAGCCGCAAGAGGAGCTTTCCGGCCGGCAGATTCTCGATGCCTGCCGCCGGTACGCCATTACTCTGTTGCATTTACCGACAGTCTTGTGGCAACAAACTGTGGCGGAACTTTCGCCGCGTGACGTCGAGGCCGTCGACCGCCTCAACACGCTGCTGGTTGGCGGAGAGACCCCGGCAGTTGAAACCTTGCGGAAGTGGTGGTCGTTCACGCGCCAGCGCGTACGCTTCTTGCATGCGTACGGGCTGACCGAGGCGACGATCACCAGCACGTTGTATGAGATCGCGCCGGGCGAATCGTGCGATCGTTTACCCCAACGTCTCCCCATTGGCCGGCCCATTGCCAACACGCAGGCGTATGTACTGAACGAGCAGCTTCAGCTCGTGCCGCCCGGCGCGCCGGGAGAGCTGTGTCTGGGAGGCGTCGGATTGGCCTGTGGCTATCGTCATGCCGTGCGGGCTCATGACGAACGCTTTATTAAAATGCCTTCCGATCTCGCGCCAGGCGACCGGCTGCTGCGGACCGGCGATCGCGTACGCCTCAGGCCCGACGGCAATTTGGAGTTCCTGGGACGCATCGACCGCCAGATTAAGCTTCGCGGCTTCCGGATCGAGCCGGGCGAAATCGAACAGGCGTTACTCGAACATCCCGCGATTCGCGAAGCCGCCGTTCTATGCCGCGAAGACGTGCCAGGAGCGAAGCGACTGGTTGCTTATGTCGGGTCGAATACTATAGCCGCAAGGGACGATGAATCGCTGACGACCGGCGAACTACGGCGCTGGCTGCGAGCAAAGCTGCCTGAATACATGCTGCCATCATCCGTCGTCGTGCTCGATTCGTTGCCGTTGACCTCACACCACAAGATCGACTGGGAAGCGTTGCCGGCGCCGGACCGTCCGCATTGCCAAGACGACGACCTTTATGCCGGGCCACGCACGCCGATCGAGACAGAACTGGCGGCGATCTGGGCGAAGGCGTTGGGAGTCGCTCGCGTCGGCATTCACGACAACTTCTTTGAACTGGGCGGCGACTCGATTCTGAGTATTCAAGTCGTCGCACGAGCGCGTGAAGCCGGAATGCACTTTACGCCCAAGCAACTGTTCGAGCAGCAAACGATCGCCGAATTGGCCTTGGTCGAAGGGACCTGCCGGCAGGTCGACGCCGAACAGGGACTCGTCATTGGCGAAACGCCGCTGACGCCGATTCAGCATTGGTTCCTCGATTCGCAGCCGATCGATCCGCAACACTTCAACCAGGCGGTGATGCTGGAAGTGGATCCGTCAGTTCGCGCCGAGCATTTGGCTTTAGCGCTCTCGCGGCTGTGTTTGCATCACGACGGGTTGCGGCTGCGGTTTGAGCGCACCGGTTCAAGCTGGCGACAATGGCATGCCGAACGGCCCGATTGGCCGCTGACTTGCTTCGACTATTCGTCGATTTCGCCGGACGATCAAGCGTGCGCCATCCACAAAGCCGCCGACCAATTGCAGGCTGAACTCGACCTGACCGCCGGCCCGATAGCACGAGCCGCCTGGTTCGACTTCGGTCCGGATCGAACAAGTCGACTATTACTTGCAATCCACCATCTGGCGGTCGATGCCGTATCGTGGCGAGTCTTGCTGGAAGATCTTTCGACGATTTGCCGGCAACTGCTGCGAGGAGACGCGCCCAGCCTGATGCCAAAGACGACTTCGTTCCGTCGCTGGGCGGAGCGGTTGGCCGAACTTCCAGACTCCGACGAAACTCGCCAAGAGGCGGAATTCTGGCTGGATGAAAGGCGAAACGAGGTGGCGGCGCTGCTCGCAGATCGGGCCAGCGGCACTAATACGTACGGCCTGGCAAAGTGCGTGTCCGTTTCACTTGAATCGGACGAAACCACCGCTCTTTTGGAGCAGGTTCCGGCCGCTTACCGCACCGAAATCAATGATGTCCTGCTGGCTGCACTGGCGGAAGCGCTAGCCGATTGGACCGGCCAAACTCGCTGGCTCGTCGACCTGGAAGGACACGGCCGCCTGCCGCTGTTCGATGACGTGGATTTGTCGCGCACGGTGGGCTGGTTCACGCATTGTTTTCCCGTCTTGCTTGAGCTCCCGAATAGCCGCACGCCCGCGGATGTGCTCCGGCGCGTCAAGGAAGACTTGCGAAACACGCCGCGCGCCGGATTGAGTTACGGTCTGCTGCGTTACCTGAATGGCGATGGCATTGCCGCTCGATTGAGGTCAATGCCTGCCGCAGAATTGAGCTTCAATTATTTGGGCCGCTTCGACGGACTGTTGCCAGCCGACGGGCTGTTCGCCCTTTCGGCCGAGTCGTGCGGCGAGACGCAAAGTCCGCGGTCGGCGCGGCGGCATCTGCTGGAGATCAATGCGTTCGTGCGCGACCGCCGTCTGCATGTCGAGTGGACCTATAGCGAAGCGGTGCATTGCCGCGAGACGATTGAGCGCCTGGCGGCCACGTATTTGCATTACCTGCGAAAATTAATCGAGCACTGCACCAGCGATGCGGCAGGCGGCGCGACGCCGGCGGATTTTCCTTTGGCGGGAATCGACGAGGGCGAGATGGAGCAAATCGCCCGCTTGCTCGATCGACTCGAATGACGCGATGTCGCAAGCCAAGCTGAAAAACGTCGACGACATCTATGCTCTGACAAGCATGCAGCAGTTGATGCTGGTGCACGCCCTGCGCAACTCCGAATCGGATGTCTTGCAGGAGCAATTGACTTGTACGCTGGAAGGAAATGTCAACGTCGCCGTGTTGCGGCGTGCGTGGCAAACCGTGATCGAACGCCATCCGGCGTTGCGAACTTGCTTCCTTTGCGAGGGGCTCAAGAAACCGTTGCAGGTGGTGCGCCGCCAAGCAGACTTGCCTTGGGAAGAGTTGGACTGGCGAGATTTGCCGGCGGAAGAACAGTTGCGGCAATTAGAACGTTGGCAGGAGGCTGACCGCCGCGCTCCGCTTGAAGTGACCCGAGCGCCGCTGATGCGGATTACGCTCATCCGCGTGGCCGAGTCTCGCTGGCGTTTCTTCTGGCGGGCGCATCACCTGCTCTTCGATGGCTGGAGTCTCGCCATCGTGCTGGGCGAGGTGCTGTCGATGTATCAGGCGCTCGACCGCGGCTTGCCGCCGCGGCTGCCGCCAGCGCCCCCCTTTCGCGATTACATAACCTGGCTCGAACGACAGGATGCGGCTCAAGCGGATGCGTTCTGGCGGCAACAATTAGCGGGCGTCGCTCAGCCGACGCCACTTTGTTTTGCGGCTCCGCACGCTGAGTCGAGCGAATTTCAGGATTCCGCTGAGCGGCAAGCCTATGGTGAAGAGCGGCTGCAACTCTCTGTTGATGCGACCGCCAGGCTGAACGCCTGGGCCAGAAGCCGGCAGTTAACTCCCGCAGTATTGCTGCAAGCCGCGTGGGCGATGTTGCTAGCGCGCTACAGTCATCGCCGCGACATCGTTTTCGGCGCGACGGTGTCCGGTCGGCCAGCCGAACTCGCGGGCGTAGAATCGATGGTCGGACCGTTCATCAACAACCTGCCGCTGCGCGTGCGTCTTGAGCCGGCGCAACCATTGATCGAGTGGTTGGAATCCCTCCAGGCGAAATCGGCGGAGTTGGGGCCATTTCAACATACGCCGCTCATGCAAGTTGAGGCGCAAAGCGCCATCTCGCCATGCCGCCGGCTGTTTGAGAGCTTGGTGATCGTCGAGAATTATCCAATCGCCGAGAATTGCCGGAAGCTGAATACGTCCTTTATGGTTCACGATCTGCACGCGGCAATCAAGACGATGTACCCGCTGACGCTGGTCGCTAGGCCTGGCGAGGAGCTGTTACTCGAGTTGCGCTATCTGCGGCAACGGTTTGCGGCGGCCGCCATCCGGCGGCTGTTGTCGGAACTTCAGATTTTGCTTACTAGCCTGCCCGCAGGAGCGGAACAGACCATCGGCGAGTTCGCCGGCCTGGAGTTTGATCGCGAAAATGCAACCGCCGATGGCGAGTCGCCCGGGCTGCGCCCTCGGCCGCTTGGCTCGCGCGCCTTCGTCGCGCCGCGCAGCGACTTGGAAATGCAGTTGGCGCTCATTTGGTCGCAATTGCTGGGTTTCGAAACGGTGGGCATCCACGACAACTTTTTCGAGCTCGGCGGCGATTCGATGTTGGCCGTCCGGTTAATGGCCGAAGTGGAACAGCTCCGCGGCCGAAAATTGCCTTTGGCGTGGCTATTTCAAGACGCCACGATCGACCATCTGGCTCAAGTCCTCGACGCGGCCGAACAAGATGGCGGCGGCACGACGCTTGTACCCATCCGTCCGCTGGCGGAAGGCCTGAAACGGCCGCTGTTTTGTGTGCATCCGGCCGGCGGCACTGTGTTTTGCTACCGCGACCTGGCACGGCATCTGGATCCTCGCCGTGCTGTATATGGTCTACAGGCCCGCGGTATTGATGGTTGTCAGACGCCTCTTACCCGCATCGAGGGTATGGCCGCCGAATATCTGGCGGCCCTGCGGAGCGTCCAGCCCGAAGGACCTTATCTGCTGGCCGGGTGGTCGTTGGGCGGAATTCTAGCGTTTGAAATGGCGCGGCAATTGGCGGCAAAGGAACAAGTAACGGCACTCCTGGCCATTATCGACGCCGGCATGATCTCTCCCGACGAGTCCTTTGACGAAGACGATTTCTTGCCGATTCTGCTCGAGATGTTTCCGGACGAATATCGACCCTCGCGCGAAGAACTTCAGAGTTTGAATCCTGTCGAACAACTCGATTTCTTCCGCCGCCGGGCGCAACGTGCGGGCGTGGTGCTAGGGGGCGACAACCCAATCCAAGATCAGCATGTGTTTCAGGTGTTTCAGGCGAATCTGAATGCGCTTTTGGAATACCATCCCGGTTCGTATCCCGGTCGGATTACTCTGCTTCGCGCGGCGGACGGCGTGACAGCACTGCACCAGGCGCCGCAGCTAGGTTGGGGACCGTGGGCCGCCGGCGGGATCGAAGAGCATGTGATCTCGGGCGAGCACGTGCATTTGTTTCGAGAACCCCATTTGCAAACCGTCGCCGCCTTACTTGAAAAGTGCCTCGACCGCGCCGAGGGCGGCTAATGGCTATTCGTCCCCTTCCCCGAGCACGAGCGGGATCTCAATGTCGCGCCCGTCGCGCATCACGCGTAAAGTTACCGTCTCGCCCGGGCGCTTCGCTTCGATCGCGGTGAGAAACTCGTCCACCGAGCTGATCTTTTTGCCATCGACGCCGACGATTAAGTCGGCCGCTGTGGGATCGATCGTTTCGTACTGATAGACGACAGGACCCTGGCGTCTTTTCTCTCGCACGACTTTGGGCCCTTTGAGCCCTGCACGCTCGGCAGGACCGCCCGGAACGACCGACTGGATCAATAGGCCTCTTTCGGTCTTATAGACCGCGGCGATGCCAGTCTGCGGCCGCACGACATGCCCTTTTTCAATCAGTTGCGGCACGATCCGCGCAATCGTACTGACGGGTATGGCGAATCCAACCCCCGTGTTTTCTCCCGATCGACTGGCAATCGCGGTATTCATGCCGATCAACCGGCTGCGAGTGTCCAACAGCGGCCCGCCGGAATTGCCTGGATTGATGGCGGCATCGATCTGGATGATCGACTTCAAGATTCGGCCATTGCGATTGGGCAAGGTGCGGTTAAGGCTCGAGATGATCCCGGTTGTCAGCGTGCGTTCCAGTCCGAACGGATTGCCAATGGCAAACACTTGTTGGCCCACACGCAATTGCGCCGAATTGCCGAACGAGACCGGGTGCAGCAATTCCGCCGGTGCGTCAATACGGATCACGGCGACATCATTCGGCGGATCCTGACCAACGAGCTCTGCGGGATACTTCGTGGCGTCGAACAGCGTGACATCGATCTCTCTGGCGCCTTCGATTACGTGATAGTTCGTCAGAATATGGCCGCCTTTGTCGATGATCGTGCCCGATCCTTCACCTTCGGTGGGCGCCTCCATGAAGAAAAAATTCCCCTCGCGCACGCCGCGCGTGTTGATATTGACGACCGCTCGATTGACGTTTTCATAGACGGAAATATTCACGCGTTCTGCGTCCGTCAGGCCATCGGGAAGCGGCGACAGCCGGGCGGTTCGAGCGGCTGGTCCACGAGCTTCTTGAGCGACGGCTCGCGGACGGAACACATCTTGCGTAACGATGACGGCGCAGGCGCCGCCTAACAAGGCGGAGAACAGACAGAGCAGGATTTGTCGATTCATGGGGCGATTCCTCGCACACGGGCGATAACTTGATTTTGGCACGCCGATTTTTTGCCAATCCATTGAATTACGCCAGATCGATTCGCCACATCGGTGGCATTAACTCAAGCGATCGCGGCATCTTACCGTCGCCACCTGATTGCCTAATGCCCCCAGCTTCGCTGCTCCGATATTCCTAAGCAGCAGTCCGGCCTTGTTTCTTTTGCGCAGCTTGAGACTTGATCCCAACCGCGCCGACGCCATTGAGCTCCTCGCCCTGCGAGGCCTTGCATTTACATGGCATGAATGACAAGCGGCCAATGCTGCGCCGCGATAAAGATTCTAGCAGGAATTGAATTTTGGCCGCATTCTCCGTGCCGCTGGCGATCTCACCCGGCTTTTGCATCGAGTGTTTGGAGAATTCGTAATGAAACGTCAACGGAGGACGTTAGGGCTCTTGGTCGTATGGCTGACGGCTGCGCTCGTCGCCATCGGCCCGCGTATGCCACTGCGAACGCATGGGAAGGCCGCCCCCGTCGCAGCGTTGAAGCCGGCCGCCGCCCGCCCGAAGAATCCGGCCTCGTTTCAGCCGAGCACTTCCGTTCCGGTTCTAACGGGCAGCTTGGCGCCGCTGGTCGCCGATCCGCATCATAGCGCTGGCATTGAGTTGGCGCAGATGATTAACTTGGAACATGATGGCCTAAGCCAAACGGACAATCCCGCCTGGGGTCTTAAACCGGATGATCGTGGCCGACCGCACATCATCGGCTGGACCATCCTCGGCCAGCAAGCGGCGGCAGCGATTTGGCAAACAGCAGTTCAAGCGCGCGAATTCGAATCGCAGCCCACACTCCGCGCACAAAGTCCTCGTCTATCCTTAGCCGTGTCCGGTTGGAGCGGTTGTATCGCCTATCGCTGGAATAACGATGAGCTGGCCCAGCGGATCGAGCTGACAAGGCCCGCAAACGGGCGTCGGGCGAGGCGCCTGCGACCCGCCTATTTGGCCGCGATAATTGGGGAGTTGTCCGGGGAGCTCGAGGCGGCTTTGGGCCGGGGAACCCAATGGTGGGATCAAACCGAATGGGCGCGGACGGCGGGCCATTTAAGACGTGAAACCGAGGTTCTATCGGAGCCAGGATCAGCCTGGCGTTCCGCGAAAATGGGCTCCCAGACGCAAATCGGCCTGTAAATCATTTCTAAGCCATAACTTATCCCTCATCTTTGACCGCATCGCTCGTGTTGTGGTCTTGCGGCGGTCGATCTTGACCGTAGCGAAGAAAAAAGGGGGGTGGGCGCTAATTTTTCCGGCGCGTTAAGCCGGGAAAAATCGAGCCGACGAGGTAAGATTTTTCTTGGCACTAAGTATGTGCCCCGAATACACTACAACTATTCGCCTCAGGGCGTTTTCCGGGCGCTCGTATACTCAGTCGGGCTGACGGTACGGAACACGTTTGGCTTTGCGCTGAGATTTTCTTTGTCGGAGTTGTCAAAACATGTCTAAGACCATTCGGTCCCCTTTCGCTTCGGCAGCGATGATGACGTTGGCTTGGTGTTGGTCGGCGCTCGCCCCAGCCGCCGAACCGATTGGCGCGCCTGCCGCAGATCCGGCACAGATGGAAACCTTTAGCAAGCCTGGCGGCGACACCTACTTTGCGTTGAAGCTGACGCCTCCGATGGCGCGCCCCGCCGCGCGGCCGCACGACGTTGTGGTGTTGTTTGACACATCGGCCAGCCAAACGGGCGCCTATCGCGATAAAGCGATCGCTTCCTTACAAGCGCTGCTCGGCGGTTTGGATGCCAGCGACCGCGTGGCCTTGCTCGCCGTCGATCTCAATGCGGTGCGACTGACGAAATCGTTTGTTCCCGCCGGCGGTCCCGAATTGCAACAAGCGCTTGTGGCGCTCGAGCAACGCGTGCCGTTGGGTTCTACCGATATGCTCGCCGGTTTGACCGAGGCTGCCCTTGCTTGCAATGAGAGCGGCGCCGACGGCCGCGAACGTTCCGTGGTTTATCTGGGCGACGGCATGAGCGCCGCGGGCTTGGTCGGCAGCGAGCGGTTGCAAGAACTGGTCGACGTGCTGGTCGGCTCGCGGATTTCCGTCAGTAGTTATGCGATTGGGCCGCGTGTTGACGCCGAGTTGCTTGGCGCCCTGGCAAACCATACGGGCGGTATGCTCGCCGTCGACTTCGCGGAGATGACCGGCCGTCAGGCAGGCAACTATCTGGCCGAGGCCGCTCGCGGCCCAGTGATTTGGCCCGCCAAGGTTGCGATGCCTGAAGCGGTGCACGAATTCTATCCGCAGCGGCTTCCGCCGTTGCGATTCGATCGCGACACGATTGTCTTGGGCAAGCTGGCGTCCGATGCCGTTGGCAAAAAACTGGAAATCGATTTGCAGGGAGAATTGGCCGGCAAGCCGCAACAGCTCCAATGGGACGTTACTTCGGAGCAACCTTCGGACGATCAAGCCTATCTGGCTAAGTTGGTTGACGCCGCCGCGACCAATGGCGGCATCGCTTTGCCGACGGTCGGTTCCGCCGGTTTGAAGGAATTGCGTCGCATGGTCAATATGCAGGCGCAAAACTACAGCCGCCTGAGCCAACGTGCGCTGGTCACCGGCGAGTTGGATGCGGCAGCGAAGCTGGCGGGCGAGGCCTCTCGGCTCGATCCGATGAATTCCGAAGCGGCAACCGTCCAACAAGTCGTGGCGAATGCACGCGGCGGCGCGGCGGCCGCTGGCCCCGCCGAGCCGCTCACGCTCGGTAAACCCGCTGCGCGAGCTGACGAAGGCGAAGGCGCTGACGGCGCGCTGGTCGATCAGGTCGAACAACAGCAGCGGGTCTATGTCGCCTTTCTCCGCTTCGAAGTCATTAACGCGATCAATCAGGCCCGCGCCATGATGGGCGCCGATCCCGAGGGCGCCGTGAGTTCCCTCAAGTTGACGCTCGAAAAAGTCGCACAGGCCCCCGAGCTCGATCCGGAAGTTCGTGCGCAGCTTCGCGACCAGGTAGAGGCCGCGCTGCAATCCGCCAGCTTGCAGTCCTTGAAAAAGGTCGAGCGAGATTTGCAGCAAGCCGAAATTGAGGCGGAAGGCAAGGCGCGAGAACGGATTAATCGTGAGCTGTTTCTGCAGGAGCAGAAGGTCGATCAGTTGATGGCCCGCTTCAATGCTTTAATGGATGAAGAGCGCTACCGCGACGCAGAAGCGGTGGCGAATATCGCCGAGGAAATGTCTCCAGGTACGCCTGGCTTGCGAACCGCCGAGCTGACGGCACGCATGGTCGGTTATACGGCAGACATGCTGGCCGTCGTCGATGCACGGCACAAGGGCGTCATCGACTCGATGTATCAGATCGAACTGTCGCACATTCCTACCCCGGACGAACCGCCGATTTTGTACCCGGATCCGGAAGTCTGGCAATTGTTGACCGAGCGTCGCAAGAAGTACAAAGCGGTCGATCTGACGGAGAGCAACCCGTCCGAGGCGAAGATCGTCGCCGCGCTGGATGACAAGACGGAGATCGAATTCGTCGATCAGCCATTGAGCGATGTGGTGGAGTACCTCAAGGAACGCCATGGCATCGAGATCCAGCTCGACACGAAGGCTCTGACCGATGCGGGCCTAGGCAGCGATACGCCGGTGACTCGGAACATCAAGGGCATTACCTTACGATCGGCTTTGCGACTGATGCTCGGCGAGATGGATCTCACCTACGTGATCCGCAACGAAGTGCTGATGATCACCAGCAAGACCGAAGCCGAGAACATGCTGACGACTCGCGTCTACCCGGTGGCCGATCTCGTGATTCCAATTCCTGCGCCGCGCATGGGCGGCATGGGCGGCGGCATGATGGGCGGCGGCGGCGGCATGGGCGGCGGCGGCATGGGCATGGGCGGCATGGGCATGGGCGGCATGGGGGGCGGCATGGGCGGCGGATTCTTCAATGTTGCTCCCGAGGAGCAGGGCGAAGGCTTTCGCGCCTTCGCTGTGCAGGATGATCTGAAGCTGAAGGCCGGCGCGAAGCAACAGGCCGCCACCGCCGAAAAGAAGACCCTCAAGCTGGAACGTTCGACCAGCCCGCAAGCGCCGGTCGCTCCGCGCCCAGTGACCAAGGAATCGGCCTCCATCGAACCGGTGCAGATCGACTTTAAAGAAGGCGATGATCCCGAACAGGCTTGGAACGAGTACTTCGTCAAACATCAGGGGGACAATGCTCCTCAGACCGCTGCCGTGCGCGAATCGGTCCGCGAGTTGATGAAGGCCAAGAAGTTCGATCAGGTCATCGCGCTGATCAATGCCGCTTTGCGCAACCAGCAAGGCCAGCCTTGGATGTTCGAAGCGCTCGGCCTGGCAATGCAGGCCGATCAAAGGTCGCTGCCCGAAATTGAACGCGCTTTGATGTCGGCCCTGGATTTCGTCCACGGCCCGACCGACATGATGTATCTCGCCCAGTACCTGGCGCGCGCCGGCTTGAATCAGCGCGCCTTGCAATTATTCCGCCAGGCCAGCGAATTAGATCCCTCTTCGCCCGAGCCGTATGTCAATGGCTTGCGCCTGGCGGAGCGGCTAGGAGATCTCGAGGGTACGCAGTGGGCCACCATCGGCATTCTCGGCCAGGCCTGGCCGAAGGATCAGCTGTCGATCTGGGAAGAAGCCTATCGTACGGCCGAGGCGACGCTCGATCGCCTGCGCAGCGAGCGTCGCAAGAAAGAAGCCGACAAGTACAAGACGGCTCTGGATAAGGCGCTGGTCCGCGACTGCGTGGTGGTGGTCTCCTGGACGGGCGACGCCG
>JAICIG010000074.1 GCA_025924495.1 Pirellulales bacterium
AGACCGCTACATAAGCGAATCGCCGCCAAGTTGTGAGCGACGAAAATAAAGCCGCTGGCAAGACGTTTATTCGCCTTGCCAGCGGCAACTCTCTTCGACCTATCAGCCTTGCTATTCGACGCGCGGCGAGCGACCGGCAATCAGCGAGACGACAAACAGGATCAGGAACACGAAGAACAGCACTTTGGCGACCCACATCGCCATGCCTTCGAGTCCCCACAATCCGAATACGCCGGCGATCAGCGCAATCAACAAAAACAGCAACGACCATCGCAACATGACAGAATCTCCTGGATGAAACGCGTGGAGCGTTGGAACGCCGAGACAAACAGCTCGTCGACCACGACGCGCCGCGGCGACCCGCAGCTTGAAGGAAAGGTTTCTCAATCGACCGAGCGCTGATCGGCGCGTTGGACCGCGTCTTTTACCTTGTCGATCGCTTTTTCGGCGGCCTGTTTCACTTTGCCCGCGGCCTGGTCAATTTTTCCCTCGCGACGCAACTGATCGTCGTCGGCCAAGGCGCCCGCCGCTTCTTTGACCCGTCCTTTAATTTCATCAGCTTTTCCGGACATTTTCTATCTCCTCGCAGATAGATGAGTGGTAGTTCAACGCCGGAACCGACTGAAAGCAATCGCCGGGCCAAAGCATAAAACGGCAAAAACTTCCGCAAAACGCTTATCTATCGACCAGGTTAGCCGCCGCGCTGGTCCGCTAACGACCAGGCACGCGGCTCTAAGCAAAGGATTCCTAACCGGACGGCAGTAAGTCTCGGCGGATCCGGTGATCCCGAATCGCGACATGGAGCCGTGCACTGGGAATCTTACTAGCCTCTGCTACGATCTATTGTGATCTTTCCGTAGAAGCTGCACGGCGAGTCAAGCGACATGGACCGGCCCGATACAACCATGACAAATTCAGCTGCCGAGGCGCGCCGCTCGTCAGGCCGAGCGTTCCTCTTCTTCGCACTGGCAACGGCCCTGCTGGGCATTGCCGGCTACGCCGCGCAGATCGCCGCGCGACATTTACCGATGCCTTGGTACTTGCCCTGTTCCGCAACGCTAGGCGCAATCTTCGCGGTCGTTTCGATCTGGCAAACGCGGACCGTCTGGCGGGCGCTCGTATTGATGCTTTTGCTGCTGCTCGCGGGCGCCGAATGGTCATATGTATTGGTCACGCGCTTGCCTCAGTACGCCGGTCCGCTGGCGGTGGGGAAGAAGTTTCCGGGCTTTGAGACAAAGCGTGCCGATGGCGCCTCATTCAACGAGCGCGACCTGCAAGACGATCAAGCTACGGTCTTCGTCTTCTTCCGCGGCCGGTGGTGACCGTTCTGCATGATCGAGCTGGGTCAGCTCGAACGACGGCACGAAGACTTTGCCCAACGCAACGTGCGGGTGATCGTCATTTCAGTCGAAGGCGCCGACGACGCTCGGCAGACCCAGGCTGACTTCCCACACCTCGTCGTACTTTCGGACCACGACCACGGGCTATCCGACGCCGCCGGACTGATCCATGCCAATTCAGCGCCTGATGGCGGCCCCACTTCGGCGCCGACCACGATCCTCGTCGATAGCCATGGCGTCGTCCGCTGGCTCTATCGCTCGCCGGCGGCAATCGCCAGGTTATCGCCAGACGAAGTACTGGCGGCGATCGACGAGCACATGCATTGATCCCAATTAGCTGCGGCCGAGAAACCTCGGCAACTCGGCCAGCGAACGGATGCACTGCGCGGCCGAATGAGCTGCCTTTGGATCGACGAGAATGCTCTGCCATCCCGCGGCGCGCGCGGCCTGATAGTCGTTCGTCAAATCGTCGCCGATCAGCAGTAGCCGCTCGGGCTCGACCCGCAACTGCGCGGCGATGGCGGCAAAAAAGGCGGGATGGGGCTTGCGTATGCCGAGCCGCGATGAAATAAATAACTGCCGGCAGTCATTGAGCGGCGGCAGTCCTTGGCAGACCGCTTCAAGCCGGCCGTCGAAGTTCGATGCGATGCCCAGCGTCAGGCCTCGCAATTCCAACGTCCGCCAGCACTCCGCGGCGCCCGGACACAGACGCCAGCTTGTCGGCTCGGCGAAATGGCGCCACAGCGCGGCGAACAGCGATTCTCCGTCGGCGACATCAGGAAATACTTCGGCGACGATGGTCTGCCAGCGGCGCCGCTCACGCGCCTCGTCGGTCTTGCCGTCGAACTCGGCCTCGTCGAGCTGTTCCTGTCGCGCGAAGGCCGCGCGAAATCGTCGCAGTATCTCGGCGCCAGCGAGAGCTGAGCCAAAACGTTTGCCGACCGACTCGTAAGCAATCGCCACAGGCGGATTGGGTTCGATCAGAGTACCTACGGCGTCGAATAAAACGGCTTCGACGTAATTCATCGGCGCGACCGTCAAGGTTCGAACCCCGATCGGCCGGCTCAGGTGCGAGGAATGATGTTCAAGTCGAGCAGCACGACGAACAACATCAGCCCTGCCAGCAGGAACAATCCGGCGAACTGGAGCACGGTCATCACCTGTTCGCTGGCCGGTTTGCCGCGAATGCCTTCCCAGGCCAGGAACACCATGTGTCCGCCATCGAGCAGCGGAATCGGCAGGAAGTTGATCACCGCCAGGTTCGCGCTGAGCATGGCAAGGAACATGAAGAACTGTGAAGCGCCGGCGGAGGCCGAGGCGCCCGCCTGGCCCACGATAGCGATCGGGCCTCCCATGCCTTTGATCGAGACTTGCTGAGTGACGATTTTTCGCAAGAAGCGGAACACGAGCGACAGAGAATCGCGCGTCTCGCGGGCGCCGAGGCTGAACGCCTCGCCCAGCGTGTCTGCCTTCTGAGTCACATATTCCTGCTGGAAGATGAACCCGCGTTCATCGCTGAACCAGTCCTTGGCGGGCTGCGGTTCGAGCGCGACCGTGCGACCATCCTTAAGCGTTAATTGTACGGTGGCGCCGGGCCACGTCCCTTGCAGAGCGTAGAACATGGCGGGAAAATTGCGCTTCTCCGCGCTGAAATTCAGAGTTTCCGTCTCAGGCTCGCGCTTGAGCTTGTACTTCTCCTTGGCATCGGCCGGCGGGATCAGTTCGGCCTTGACGATCTCGTCCCCCGGCTTGATGTTTTGGGCGGCGGCGGGGCTGTTGGGCTCGACCGCCGACACCGTATTTTCCACCGCATAGGCTAAGCCCAGCGCGGGCACAGCGACGGGATGGTTCTCCACCATCGGCGGCTCGTCGACCAGGGGCGCTCGCAGTACGGCTTTGGTCTCGATCCTTTTGCCGCTGCGGTCAAGCGTCAACGCAATCGTCTCGCCGGCGCTCTGGCCTAACAAGCGCGGCAGTTGCATCGGATGAATGGGCTCCTCGCCGTCAACAGGCTTGCCGTCGATCTCGAGCAGGCGGTCTCCCTTTTCAATGCCCGCCTGTTTGGCGGGCGATCCGTCCTGCACTGCGGTGATCTCGCCGAACTTCATGATCAGCCCCAACGTCCGCACCGGAATTGCGGGCAGGTCCAAGTTGAAAATCTTCGTTTCGCCTTGGTCAAGTTTGCGCTGCACGGTGACAGAAACCGCACCCGGGTTTGCGTACAGCTCATGTTCCAGCGAAATGAAATCTTCCGCCGGCTTGCCGTTGACGGCCACGATCTCATCACCCGACTTGAACCCGTCGGGCAACTGGGCGACAGGCGAAGCCGGAGAAACAGGCGGTTGGGAAAGTTCACGCGTGCGCGGCCCGGCAATGCCGATCATCGGCGCCAGCCGATCCGGAGCGCGGTCCGGCACGACGTTGAAGGTGAGCGGCTCCTCGACGCCCGGCCGCTCGATGACGAACTTGACGCCTTGATCGAGATTGTCGCCCAGGTTTACATCGCGCTGTAGATCGCGAAACATCGGGTGTTTGACGTCGCCGATCTGCACAATCTTGTCGCCGGCCCTTAAGCCCGCGCGCCAGGCGGCCTCGCCAGGCAATACGTTGCCGACGGTACAGGCGACTTGTTTGACTCCGAGAGCTGCATAGCAGTAGGAGGAGATCAGAAAAGCGAAGATCACATTCATGATCACGCCGGCGGAGATGATCGCCATCCGCTGCGGCACGCTCTTGGCCAGGAAACTGCGCGGATCGAAGGCGGGCGGTTGACCGGCGGCGGCTGCTCCCTCCGCCTGCTGCAACTTGGCGCGTTCCATTTCCTCGGCCATGCGACTGGGATTATCTTCCTGACCGAGCATCTTCACGTAGCCGCCCAGCGGCAGCACGCCAATGCCATACTCCGTCTCGCCCCATTGGAACTTGAACAGCTTCCAGCCGCCGATGTCGAAGCCGAGATAGAACTTCTCGCACTTCACGCCGCACCATTTGGCGACGGCAAAGTGTCCAAGCTCATGGACGAAGATCACCATGCCGATTCCCAGCGCCACTTCCAGCGCGATCAGCAGGTCGCTGGGATTCAACAGCGAAAACCCAATCAGGTGCAAACCCAACGTAGAACCTCCCGGCGCGCCCAGACGTCCAGCTCAATTAACTGGTCCAGCGACGGGCGCGGGTCAAAGTGATGATGTTCGAGAACGCTCCGGCAGGCCGGCACGATCTCGGTGAATTGCAACTCGCCGGCCAGGAAGCCCGCGACCGCGGCTTCATTGGCCGCATTCAGTACAGCTCCTGTGGTGCCGCCCGCTTTGGCCGCTTCGAGCCCCAGGCTCAGGGCCGGAAAGCGATCGAAATCGGCCGGCTCGAACTCCAAGCGGCAAGCCCGCGTCCAGTCGAACTTGGTCGCCGCGCCAGGCTCGCGATCAGGATAAGTTAAAGCGTATTGAATCGGCAATTTCATGTCGGGCGGGCTCATTTGCGCCACGACCGAACCGTCGACATATTCGACCATCGAATGCACGATGGATTGAGGATGAACGACCACGCTGATCTGTTCCGCTTCCAAGTCGAATAACCACCGCGCTTCGATAATCTCAAGCGCCTTGTTCATCATGGTGGCCGAATCGACTGAGATCTTGCGCCCCATTGCCCAGGTAGGATGCGCCAAAGCGTCGGCCACGGTGACGCTTTTCATCTGCTCCGCAGTGTGCCGCCGAAAAGGTCCGCCGCTGGCCGTCAAAATAATCCGCCGAACCTGTTCGCGCCGTCCGGCCTGCAAGGCCTGAAAGACGGCGCTGTGTTCGCTGTCGACGGGCAAAATTCGCGTGCCCCGCCGCTTCGCCAACTCCATCACGAGCGAACCGGCCATCACCAGCGTTTCTTTGTTGGCCAAGGCGACCGTTTTGCCGGCATCAAGCGCCGCCCACGTGCCGCGCAGTCCCGCGCTGCCGACGATAGCCGAAACGACGATGTCAACTTCGTGCTGGGTGACTGCCCGCTCGATGCCTTCCTGACCGACGAGCAATTCTACGCCTGCGGGAAACGCAGGCCAAGCAAATTGCGCCGCCGCTTCTGCGTCGCTGGCTATAACCCAGCGCGGGCGCAGTTCGAGGGCTTGTTGCACCAGCTTCTCCAGGCTCGAATGGGCCGATAAAGCCACGGCTTGCAGCCGGCCCCGCGAAGCGGCAATGACCTCCAACGTGCTCTTGCCAATGCTGCCAGTGGACCCGAGAACGGCGACCTTGGTGACGCGGGCATCCATAAAGGGCTTCGATCTCTCAGTGTGAAGGCCGCGCCATGCCCTAGCCGCCGGTGCAGACTCGACCATGCTAGTTTGTTGCTGCAGCGGCCCCCCGGTTTAGAGCTAAACTTGGCCGCCGCCACCCTGACAAACTATAGATCGGTCGCCGCGATCCGCTGCGGTAATCTCGTCTGATGACGGGATTTCGGACCGAGCCCAGGCATTTTAAGCCGAGCGCGCCTTGGCCGACAACCCGGATTCGGCTGTAACGATTTTGCGGCCTCCCTCTCCGCCGAACGGCCGTTGTATCGGCAATGCCTAAGGCATACTATGAAAAGGCAATTCAAGTTGCCGGTCATCTCGACCGGAAGAATGGAGTTTCATGGATAGCAAGAACGAAAACGGACGGAAGTCGGGCGAAAAGAAGACCCCTCCTGTGGGGACGAACGTTGTCTGGTATCTGTTGGCCCTAGGAATGGGCGCCTTGCTGATCGTCATGTTTCTGGCGAACAAGCCGGACGTGGACATTCCCTATGGGGAATTGGTCCAACTGATCAAAAAGGGCAATCCGCATAGCAGCGACCCCAAGATAAAAGGCAAGATCAAGGCTGAGCTCGGCGCCGACGCGGGAAAAGAGGCGCCGCACGTCGAAGTCGACGAAGGGACCGATGGCACTCATCGAGTCGTCTGGTACTCGGAGCTCACCGATTTGCACGTCGGCAGCAGCGAGATCACGGGCAAAGTGATGCGCGAGTTGCGCGATCCGCCTGACTCGCGCGAGCAGCGCAAGCAAGTCGAGTTCCGCACCGGCCGACTCGGCTTCGACAATGACAACAATGCCCTGATGAATATGTTGGAGGAGAATGGCTTCACCGACGTGCGCGGCGAGTATCCGCCGACTAAGTTGCACGAATACCTGCCAGCTTTAGTGCTGGCCGTGCTGATCGTGTTGTTCGTCGGCATCATCATGCGCCGGTTTGGCGGCGCGGGCTCGCCGATGGCTTTTGGCCGCAGTCGCGGCAAGATGTATGCACAGGAAGACATCGGGGTGACGTTCGACGACGTGGCCGGCGTTGAAGAAGCAGTCGATGAGCTGCGAGAAGTCGTCGAATTCTTGCGGACGCCTGAAAAATATCAGGTGCTGGGGGGCCGCATTCCTAAGGGCTTGCTGTTGGTCGGGCCGCCGGGCACCGGCAAGACATTGCTGGCCAAGGCCGTCGCTGGCGAGGCCGGAGTCCCGTTCTTCAGCCTGTCGGGTTCCGACTTTGTGGAGATGTTCGTTGGCGTTGGCGCCGCGCGGGTCCGCGATATGTTTCAGCAGGCCGAAGCCAAATCGCCCTGCATCATTTTCATCGACGAGTTGGATGCCCTGGGCAAGACTCGCGGCACTAGCGTCGTAGGGGGACACGATGAGCGAGAGCAAACGCTCAATGCGCTACTCGTCGAGATGGACGGGTTCGGCTCGAACAGCGGCGTAATTGTGATGGCGGCCACCAATCGCCCGGAGACTTTGGATCCTGCATTGCTCCGCCCCGGACGCTTCGATCGCCACGTGCTGGTCGATCGGCCTGACGTGAAAGGCCGCGAGAAAATCCTCGAGGTCCACGTGCAGAACGTCAAGCTCGACAGCACGGTGCAACTCAAGGAAATCGCCGGCATTACGTCGGGATTTGTCGGCGCCGATCTGGCCAATCTGGTCAACGAGTCGGCGCTGTTGGCGGCCCGCAAAGGCAAGTCGGCCGTCGGCATGGAAGAATTCAACGAAGGGGTCGAACGCGTCACGGCCGGTTTAGAGAAAAAGCAGCGAATCATTCACGAGGATGAAAAGCAGCGCGTGGCCTATCACGAAAGCGGACATGCTCTGGTGGCCTACAGCCTGCCGAACACCGATCCGGTGCACAAAGTCTCCATCATTCCGCGCGGTCTGGCCGCGCTTGGATACATGATGCAGCGGCCGGAAGGCGACCGTTACCTGATGACCCAGGCCGAACTGGAAAGCCGCGTCCAGGTGCTCCTGGCCGGCACGCTGGCCGAAGAGATCATCTTCGAAGACGTTTCGACGGGCGCGCAGAACGATCTGGAACGCGCCACCGAAATCGCCCGCAGCATGGTCATGGATTACGGCATGAGCCGGTTGGGACGCGTAAATTTCCGCGAGAGCAATCGCTCCGCCTTTTTGGCGGGCTCGGGCGAGGCGCCGCGCGACCGCAGTCATAGCGAACAGACCGCCCGCGAGATTGACGAAGAAGTCAACCGAATCATCAACGAAGCAATTACGAAGGTGCGGCAGATCTTGCTTGCACGCAAGCCGGCGCTTATCGGTCTGGCCAAGCGGTTGATCGAACGCGAAGTGATCGACGCGGACGAACTGCGGCAGATTATCGAGGATAACTCGCCCAGCCCTCAGATCGTCCCCGGTACGGGCTCGGAACGAAAGCGCAGCCACGACGTGATTGAAGCGATCGACGCCGAGGTGCACGATGAAATTCGCCGCACCAAGGAAGAAGCGTAGCAGCGCAAGGCTTTAGATCTGAAGTTGTTGGTCGTCGGCGCCGGATGAGGGGCAATGCGTCGATTGCTGGGGGGTGGCCGTTGAGCGATTGTCGGGCGCCTATTTTGACTGTTCTTGCCGCCCGCTGACGGGCTCCCTATACTGTGATTAACCCTCGTGACTGCGAGGGTTTATCTCAACTTTGTTCTTCTCCGGAAGATCTTCGCCAGGAGGCATTCCATGGTGTGTCGCGCCTTGTTTACGGCGTGGATGTTTGTTCTTGTCGGCTGGTGCGGGCTGTCTCCCGTGCGTAGTGAAGAGCCGAAGACGATTTCTCCGCCCGAATCCAAGGAGCTTCCGGCTGACCAGGTGGGTAAAGGCCCGCTCGGCAAAAAACAGCAAGCCGAGGAGGACGCCGAATATTACGAAATGTTTAAGGTGCTCGCCGACACCATGGACCAGGTCGAGCGGAACTACGTCAAGGACATCAGCCGTCGCGAGTTGCTGGAGGCCGCCATTCGCGGGGTGCTCGAAAAGCTCGATCCGTATTCCAATTACATCAGTCCGGAAGAGATCAATGGCTTCAAGACGGCCGTTGAAAACCAGTTTGGCGGCATCGGCATTCAAATCGACGTCCGGCACGGGCGGTTGATGGTAATTAGTCCGCTGGTGGGCAGCCCCGCCTACCGCGCTGGCTTGCAATCCGGCGACATCATCATTGAGATCGACGGCCAATCGAGCGCCGATATCGATCAAGCGGAGGCGATTCGGCGTCTCAAGGGCGAAGCGGGGACGAACGTCGAGATCACGCTCGTGCATCCGCCCCGCTCCGAGCGGCGCAAAGTCACGATCCAGCGCGAAATCATTCACATCGAGACCGTGCTGGGCGATCGCCGCGACGACCGCGACCAATGGGACTTCATGCTCGATCATGATAAGAAGATCGGCTACATCCGCATTACCTCGTTCGGTCGCGATACCTTCCGCGACCTGCGCGCGGCGATGAAAGAGTTGGAGAAGCAGAAGCTGCGCGGATTGATTATGGACCTGCGATTTAATCCGGGCGGCCTGTTGGCTTCCGCCATCGAAGTCGCCGATCTATTTCTGACGGAAGGCGAGATTGTCAGCACCGCGGGTCGCAATAGCCCGAAGCGTTCGTGGAGCGCTCGCAAGCCCGAAACATTCGAGGGCTTTCCTATGGTGGTGCTCGTCAACCGCTATAGCGCGAGCGCCAGCGAGATTGTCTCGGCTTCGCTGCAAGATCATAAGCGAGCCATCGTGATCGGTGAACGCACGTGGGGCAAAGGCAGCGTGCAAAATGTGATCGAGTTGGAGGACGGCAAGAGTGCACTGAAGTTGACAACCGCCAGCTATCGCCGTCCCAGCGGTCAGAACATTCACCGCTTCCCCGACTCGAAGGAAAGCGACGAATGGGGCGTGATGCCGGATCCAGGCTATGAAATCAAGCTGGGCGACGAAGAGCTAGGGCGGCTGATCGCAGACCGCCGCGAACGCGATATTCTGCTGGTGAACCATTCGGCGCCGCAAACGTCGAGTTCCTCGCCTGACGCCGAGAAAAAACCGGCCGACGAAAAGCCCGCCGGCGCTGCGAAGCCCTTCAATGAAGAGTCCGACGCGACGAAACCCGACGCTTCGAAGCCCGACGCTTCGACGCCCGACGCTTCGAAGCCGGGCGATTCGGACAAGGAACGAGCGAAGTCGGACGACGCCAAGAAGCCGGCAGAAGCCAACCAAAAGCAACCTGAGGCGGTCGATCGTCAGTTGCAGCGCGCGGTCGATTATCTGAGCAACGAACTGGCCAAGGCCAAGTGAAGATTCTGACGCTCGAGTCGACCTGCGACGAAACGGCTGCGGCTGTCGTCACTGACCGTTTGGAAGTGCTGGGCGCCTCGGTGGCTTCACAGGATGCTTTGCACCAGCGGTTCCGCGGCGTTGTGCCGGAGATCGCTTCGCGGGCGCACGTCGAGCGTATCATTCCGGTCATTGACCAGGCGGTGCGGCAGGCCGGCATTCGGCTCTCGGAGCTAGACGCCATCGCCGTCGCCAACATGCCCGGGCTAGCCGGTTCGCTGTTGGTCGGCCTTTCAGCCGCCAAGGCGCTGGCCGTGGCGCTCGATTTGCCTCTGGTCGCCGTGAATCATATTCACGCTCATATCTACGCCTGCCGCCTGGCATTTGGCGAACACGTGTTTCCATCGATCGGACTGATCGTCAGCGGCGGCCATACCAGCCTGTATCGCTGCGGCGGCCCGCTCGAGTTCGAGTTGCTAGGCGGTACGATTGACGACGCCGCAGGCGAGGCCTTCGACAAGGTGGCCAGCATGCTGGGTCTGCCTTACCCGGGCGGACCCGCCATCCAGAAAGCTGCGGAGCAAGGCAATCCGCGCGCCTATCCCTTCCCGCGCTCGTTCATCCACGACGAAGACCGCTTGGAATTCAGTTTCAGTGGCCTGAAGACGGCCGTTCGCTATGAGGCTTTCGGCCCCCGCTCGACGACCACCGATGCCGCCGCGCTATCGCCAGGGATGGTTGCCAACCTGGCTGCAAGCTTTCAGGAGGCGGTCGTGGACGTGATTGCGGCGAAATCTTTGCAAGCCTTGCGAAGCACCGGCTGGCGCAGCCTCTGTGTCGGCGGCGGCGTGGCGGCCAATCGCCGCTTGCGCGAGCGGCTGGCGACGCTCGGCGCCGAGCAGGGTTTTTGCGTTTACATCGCCCCTTTCGAGCTGTGCACCGACAACGCTGTGATGGGCGCCATTGCCATTGAGCGGCTCAAAGCCGGACTCGTCGAAAACCTCGAGCTCGACATTCAGCCGGGCCTGATTCGGGGCGGCGCGTAAGCCAGCTTCTCAGCGCTCGATCGAATGTCAGGCTTCATCTCAGCGCTTGCTTGCGTTACGTGAAAGCGCTGGCGATCAATGCTCGGCGTCGAGGCGAGCATGCCCCAGAGCATCGAATGGCCTGGAGTTCCGCGGCCGTGGCGATTCTCGCAATTCCGCCTCGGCACGTTGCTGCTTCCGGTTCTGCTTCGGTTCTCTAGCCCGCCCGCGCCGAAGGACGAGTTGGCCCTTTGATCAGACATTCGTGGATCTGGACCGGCTTATCCACGAGTTGCTCAGGATAAACTGCGGCGTTCGCCCAGCCTTTCACTCGGCGCCAAGTCGGTCGCAGCCAAAGCAGCACGACGAGCGAGGCGCCCCCCATGATCGTCATGGCCAGCGCCGGTCGCAACAAGAGCAGCAAGGCGCAAGCGGCGGTCATCAAGAGCGCGGGGGCCCAGCGGCATGCGATGTTGATCTGGCGGCCCAAGGCCTTCATGTCGGCTGTATCGAGAGTATGGCAGACGTGCACGACCACCGACATCAGGAAGGAAGCGAAGACAAACACCTGGCAAATCAGCAGGAAATAATCCATCCGCGTCATGTAGTTGAGCGGCGGCAGGCTCGAATCGATTGTGATGCGATAGGCCACGACGGTCAACATCGCTGTCACGCCAACGCCGACCTGCGAGCTGAACTCCTTTGGATCCATCCAGAACACCGACCACGACGTGAACACGATCGGCAACAAGGGCAGCACGATGGCCCACCAGTAGTAGTGCGGGTCGCGCTCGACGTCGATATGAAACACGTGCCGCGAGTAGCTTTCATCGAGCCGGGGGTAGCGCGTCGTCGTCACCTCGGCTGAAGTGTCCAAGAGATTCCAGCCGTGGGGCAGGACGCGCATCCCTTCGCGAACCGTGTTCTGGCCGGCCTTGTAGACGACATCACTCACCTCGCCGGCGGCGGCCTCAATGTTGACCGACAATGTGTGCCGATCAAAAGGAAAATCATGCAGGTCAAAATTGCTCGCGATTGAACCCCGATAGTATTGCCGCAAGAGCACCGTGCCGTCAGGACGCACGTGCGCGGCGGGGCTGGCCTGCACCTCCACTTCCAGATCGTCCATGAGTTGCGGCTGAGGCGTCCAGATCTTGTCGACCGGCAGCATGCGTTTCTCGCGTCCTTCCTCTTCGGGGTCAAATGCCAGTCGCGGGTCTCGCCAAGAGAGGTAAAGGTAGAATTCGATATCGAACTTCTCCTCATGATCCTGGATCTGCGAAACCTGCAGCAACTCGGTGCTGATCTCCACCTGGACAGGCCGACTGGAGGGCAGCCCCGTCAGATCGTCGTCGGCAAAAGCCGCAGCGTCGCCTGAGAGCAGCCAGAGCCAGACGATCACCGGCGCATAGTGAAAGCAGCGAACGATTCGTGACAGCATCGGCGCATTCCTAGGCTAAACGCTTGAGCGCGCCCAGTTCTGCGGCAGGCGGGTTCGCGAGCCGGATGTCATGGGCGGATTGGAGGCGGCCTATTGTGCGCAAATTGCGGAAAACAAAAAAGATCAGCTTGACGGGCCTTTGGCGTTCAATTTGATCGCGGGTTAGAATCTACCGAGTCCGCCGAATGATCTGTTTTTTTGACTTTGCGATAAAAAGGGCTGGAGACCTCATGCGCTGTTTGCCGTTCTGCCTGGCTTTGATCTGTTTTAGCCCGCTGGCTTCCGCCGCCGAGCGCTGGACGCAGTTTCGCGGCCCGGATGGCGCTGGCATTTCCGACGCAACGGGCTTGCCGATCGAGTGGAGCGAAACGCAGAACATCCGCTGGAAAACCGCCTTGCCGGGCAAGGCCTGGTCTTCTCCGGTCGTCTGGGACGAGCAGGTCTGGGCGACCAACGCCACGGAGGACGGCAAACGCTTGTCGGCTGTATGTGTCGATCGCAAAACCGGCGAAATTGTGCGCGACGTGCTCGTTTTCGCCGTCGAGAAACCGCAGTTCTGCTACCCGTTCAACAGCTATGCCTCGTCGACGCCAGTGATTGAAGAAGGGCGGATTTACGTTCACTACGGCAGCCACGGCACGGCCTGCCTCGACACGTCCGACGGTCATACGATCTGGTCCCGCCAGGATTTGCCCTGCGACCATTTCCGGGGCGCCGGCTCGTCGCCGATCGTCTTCGGGAAGCTGCTGTTTTTGACGTTCGACGGCGCCGACCGGCAGTATGTCGCGGCCCTCGACAAGGAAACCGGAAAAACGGTCTGGGAGCAGGATCGCAACATCGACTACGGCACCGACAACGGCGACCATAAGAAGGCATTCAGCACGCCCACGGTCGTCGCCGCCAACGGTAAAGCTCAGCTAGTCAGCCCCGCGGCCGCAGCCACCATCGCTTACGATCCGCTGACCGGCGACGAACTATGGAAAGTGCAGCACGGCGGCATGAACGCCGCCGCCCCTCCTTTATTCGGCTTGGGGTTGGTTTTCGTGAGCACCGGAGATGGCGGCTTCAAACAGTTCGCCGTGCGTCCGGGCGGTCAGGGGAATGTCACTGAGAGCCATGTCGCCTGGAAGTTTCAACAAGGCGTGCCTTCGCGGTGTGCTCCCCTTTTGGTCGATGGCCTGCTCTACATGCTCAATGAGGCGGGCATTGTGACTTGCCTCGATGCGAAAACGGCCGATGTTGTTTGGAAGCATCGCCTGGGCGGCAACTACAGCTCATCGCCGCTCTTTGCCGAAGGCCATCTTTACCTCAACAGCGAGGACGGTACGAGCCACGTGATCGCCGCCGGCCGCGAATTCAAGCTCCTGGCGACCAACCATCTCGATGGCGGCTGCATGGCCACGCCCGCCATTGCCGGCAAGGCGATCTTCCATCGCACGAAGACCCATCTCTATCGCATCGAAGAGCAGTCGCGCGCCGAGGCGGGCAAGTAGCCCGAGTACAGGAGGGCAGACATTCCTGCCTGCCACATCCGATTTCGCTTCTGGCAGACAAGAATGTCCGCCCTCCTGCAAGCGGCGATTTTATCCCGCGAGTGATAAAACGGTCTGCGCCATGCGGGGCCAAGAGAATCGCTCGCGCAAGTCGGCCTGGTCGATCTCGATTTGACTGGAGGCGACCAGATCGCGATAAGCTTCGTCGAGCGTGGCCGCTTCGCACGGATCGAAGTAGAACACACCCGGCGATTCCAGTTCGGTGAGCGAACTGTTGTAACTGCAGAGCACTGGAGCGCCGTGCAGCAGCGAATCGAGCACCGGAAACCCGAAGCCCTCATACAGCGACGGGTACACGGTCATGGTCGCCTGCTGATACAGTTCGCAAAGCCGTGCATCGGAGACCATGCCGAGGAATTTCACCTGCTTGAAACGCGGATGGCGGCTGACTCCCGTCGGACCATCCCAGAGCCAGCCTTCCGGACCCGCCCACCACAATTCGGTATCGCGCGGAAGAACTTCGGTATTCAAAAACCATTCGAGCAAGAAATCGCCGTTTTTGCGAGGTTCGCGCGTGCCGACCATCAGCAGCACATCTTTGCGCCGCGCGACCTGTTGACCATGGGCATGTCGCTGGAGACATTGGCTCGGCCCCGGGTAGGCGACAACAACGTCTTCTTCGGGCACAGGGCTAAGCCAGGCCGCATCGGCGCGCGTCGAGTGCGATATAGCCAACACCTTTTCGCAGTTCCGCGCCGCCGCGATTTGCCGATGAAAGGCTTCGCACAGGCCGGCCGTGTGCGACCAGGAGACAATCAACGGCGTGAAGTCGTAAAAGATGGTGAGTTCGCGGCCGAAATGCCGATTGTCGGGTCGCGACCAGAGATAGATGCCCGTATGTCGCAATGCCGCTTGTGCATCGAACGGCCGCTTGGGCCGCTGGCACACGCGGCGCGCCCAGCCGGGCAAGTCCTCGCCGGCATCGGTCAGTTCACCGAGCGGAATCTCTATCTCTTCGCCCTGCGACAGGTCGGTCCCCAAGCGATGGACGCGGGCCGTGCGCGGGTCGAGAAAGGTGGTCAACCGCAACGGAGCCGACTGATTGAGCGCCTGCACCAGTCGGGCCGAGAAGCGGCCGATGCCCGTCATCTTGGGCACGAGCAGCGGAAAGACTTCGAGATAAATCGGAGCGGTCATGAGCGGACTTGCATGCGCGAAGGACTGGCCACGCTATCGCGGGAAAGCGAATAGTGGGGCGGCTTGCCAGACGGCGAAGACGTCGAACCTTGTTCAAGGGCCAAAGCCAGCGCCTCGGCCAGCCGTGGCCAGACCATAGCCGTAGAAGCCCAACTCTGCATTTTGCGCCGGGCCTCGCGCCCCATTTGGCGATAAAGCTCGCTCTGCTCCATGGCCGTGTCGCAGCTCCTGGCGATTTTTTCAGCCAGCGACGACCAGACGATCCGTTGCCAGGTCGTGTTCAGCCTCCCCGAGTCATCATGCGGCCAGGGACAAGGCTCGGGATGCGAGGCGACCACAAAGCCCATCCGGTCGTCGAAATAATCGGCGATGGCCGTATGCCTTGGAGAAATGACGGGGCGGGCGGCGGCGAGAAAGTCTTGCAGCGGCAAGCACGCCCCTTCGGCCCGCGTGGCCGTGATATAATAGGCGCTCGCTTGCGTCAGCTTTTGTAATTGCTCATCGCTGAGATAGCTGGTGATGAACACCAGTTTCGAGCGGTGAGAAATACCAAGTTTGTAATACCAACCTAGAATCTCGCGGACCGGCGGCGCATGGCTGGTGACAAGCTTGACGACCAAGGTCGCCTCGTCGCGGTCCCTCGTCGCGAGCAAGAATGCGCTGAGGAGATCCTCCCAGTTTTTCCGTTTGTCGTCTGGGTTGAGAAAGGTCGTGTAGACCACGCCCGACAGTTCGACTTTTGTTTCTGGGGGCGGTAGTTCGGTCTCGCCTTCACGCCACGCTTTCCGCCCTGCGTTTTTGGCCGCGACGACCGCCTTGCTCAACCGCAACGGCAAGCAGGGTTTGACGGCGGCAATCCAGGCGCGCCGAGCCCAAGCTCTGAGCTTCGTCTTCACGCGAAAGACGAGCGAATCCGCCCCGGGCCGCGACTCCGGGTCGGCCGGCCGCAAGGGCGCGACCTCCGGGCAACTAAAGACATATGCCGTGCATTCGAGCGTCGTCTTGCGCTCCGGGTTCCACCCGGGCATTTCGAAGTACTCGTTCCGCACAGGCACCGGAACGACTCGAATCGGCGTTTGTACGCCGGCTCTCGCTAAAACGGTCGCCGTGAACTCGCTTGCTGTCAGCACGAGTGAGGCTCGGTTAGCGATCCGCACCCAGTGGTAGCGCGGATTGTCCTTGTAATCGGTGGCGGGAACGTCAGGAAACTCCCAGAAGGGGAACACCACGTTCGGAGCCGTGGCGCTGAGGTAGGCGTCGGAAAAGGGACGGAAACTCAGGCTCAGCGGCTGGCGGCCGCGCTTGCGTGCACGACGCAAGGCAAAATCGAGCTGACTTTCCGGGCGCTCGAGTTCGACCACCTCGCCCCAACGCTCCAGCAATGGGCGAAAGGCGCGCAACACGAACTCGTAGGAATATCCGTATGCGCCCAACCCGGGCTCGGACTGGCCCTTTCGAGCCAGAGAGCAGACTGCAATGCTGCGCGGTTGATCAGGCATAGCGAGCTTGTCAGTACGGGCCGACAGGGAATCGCCGTTGTGCATGTCCTCCAACCTCTCCAGGTGTCTGCCGTAGAAGACCGATCTAGAAGTGAAGATCAGCGCCCGACAGATGGCCCGCCGGAGGCCCGGCCATCTGCCAGCGGGCGGTACCTTAGAAGATGCGGCGGGGGCGGTCAATCTGAGGTTGATCGGCGCGACCGTTCTTGTATACTTCGCCGCCTTCTGGCCCCTTCCAAACGCGATTCCGCGCCCTGTCGGCTTTCCGCGCACGGTTTTTATCCCGAGGCAAAACGCCATGCTGTTCTGCTCCGAGAAGTTTTTGCTGTTCTTTACGATCGTCTTTCTGGCCTACTGGGCCATGCCGTGGCATCGGGCCCGCATCTATCTGCTGCTGGTCGCCAGCTTCTATTTTTATGCCAGTTGGAATAGCTGGCTGGCCTTGATCATCGGCATCTCGACGACGATCGACTATTTCGTCGCCCGCAGCATGGATTCGACCGATGTTCCCTGGCGTCGGAAGGCGCTCTTGAGCGTAACGATTGTCGGAAATCTCAGCCTGCTCTGTTATTTCAAGTACGCCAACTTCTTTCTGGAGTCGCTGGAGCACGCCTTGCGCGCGGCCGGTTCAACGGCGTCGATGCCGGTGCTAAGCGTGATGCTGCCGATCGGCATTTCGTTCTATACGTTCGAGGCGATCAACTACGGCGTCGACGTCTACCGTAAACACGTGAAGGCCGAGCGGAATCTCGCGCACTTCATGTTGTTCATCACGTTCTTTCCGCACCTGGTGGCCGGTCCGATCGTGCGGGCGCGCGACTTCCTGCCGCAAATCGCCCGGCCGAAACACTGGGATTGGGCCCGCATGCAATTGGGCGTGCAGTTCTTCCTGATGGGGCTGTTCAAGAAACTGGCCATCGCCGATCGGATGGCGATGTTCGCCGATCCGATCTTCGCGAATCCAGAGAACTACCGGACCAGTGCCATCTGGCTCGCCGTATTATCGTACGCGCTGCAGATCTACTGCGATTTCTCGGGTTACACGGACATGGCGCTGGGCACGGCCCATATGCTCGGCTTCAAGCTGGCACAGAACTTCAACATGCCCTATGCCTCGGCGAATGTCTCGGAGTTCTGGCGCCGCTGGCACATTTCGCTCTCGAGCTGGCTGCGAGATTATTTGTTCATTCCGCTGGGCGGCAGCCGCGGCACGAATTGGCAAACCAACCGCAACTTGCTGATCACAATGACGCTCGGCGGCCTGTGGCACGGCGCCAGTTGGACGTTTGTCGCGTGGGGCGTGCTGCACGGCGTGCTCTTAATTCTGCATCGCGAGTTCCGCGCTTTCTCGCAAAAGAAACCGCAACTCGAGCGGTTGCTGGCTTCCGCGCCGGGAGTCGCCGCCCGCATCGCGCTGACCTTCACGACCGTTTCACTGGCCTGGGTCTTTTTCCGGGCCACCACGTTCACCGGGGCGGCCACGATGTTCCAGCGGATGTTTTCGGCGCATCCGGGGCTGGGGTTGCCGATGAGTAAAGTCAGCCTGCTCATGCTGGCCGGCGTCGTGCTGGTCAGCCATCTGATGGCGCTTAGCGGGGGCTGGAAGAAGCTCTCCATTCGCATGCCCGCCCCCGCGCTCGGCATCAGCTACGCCTTGGTGCTAACGCTGGCCCTGGTGCTGGCGCCGGACTCGGGCAAAGCCTTCATCTACTTCCAGTTCTGAACGGTTCGGTGTCGCAAACGTGATGGGCAAAGCACCGTCGAGCGCTAAACGACTGTTTTCGCATCGAGGCCGGTCCATCGTGGCCTGGAGCCTGGCGTCGTTCGTCGCTCTACAACTGGCATTGTCGTTAGCGATGGACCATTGGGAGCCCGCGCTGCGCGATCCGCTCTGGGGACGCAAGTTGTCGCTGCTGCGGGCGCGGCTGCAGCAAGAGCCAGACCGGCCTCTGGTTATCGTGCTCGGCAGCTCACGCTCGGCGTTGGGACTGCGATTGGCTGAAGCGCCCCAGGATGAAACAAGTGCGGAACCGGCGCCGATCGTGTTTAACCTGGGCATCATGGGCGCCGGCCCGGTTCATGAACTCATGTTCCTCCATCGTCTACTGGCCGAGGGCATTCGCCCCGACCGCGTGCTAATCGAGATCCATCCGCTCTTGATGCATGAGGATCCCGGCTTTGGCGAAGTGGCGGTCTTGAACGTCAATCGGCTGGATTGGCGTGACCTGCGCGTGCTTGAACGTTACGTCTACCAGCCCGTCAAGATGTATCGCCAGTGGGGCCGCTCGCGGCTCGTGCCGTGCATCTCGCATCGCGTGCTGTTGCAAACGCATCTGGCGCCGGCCTGGCTGGAGCCGGTCTATCGCAACGATTACATCGTGATGAGTCAGCTCGATCATTCGGGCTGGGTGCCCCATTTCCGCGAAACGCTGAGCATGCTGGAGCACCAGCAATGCCTGGAACTGACCATCAAGAGCTACGAGCCCGCCTTCGTGCAGTATCACGTGACCGACATGCCCGATCGTGCGGTGCGCGAGATGCTTGAGATCTGTCAGCGCGAGAACATCGACGCAGGCCTGTTTCTGATGCCTGAATCGAGCGAGTTCCGCGGCACATACACTGCCGACGCCAAGAATCAGATCGAGGCCTACCTGATTCGCCTGAACCAGGAATATGGCGCTCCGATTTTCGACGCAACTTACGGTTGTGCGGACGATGATTTCGCGGATGGGCACCACTTGCTGCCCCAGGGCGCCGCGAGGTTTGCTGCAAAGTTCCAACAAGACGTGCTGCAGCCGTTTCTAGCCCGCACTTCGCCGCCGGCATCGCCCGTTGGCAATGAGCTTCGAGCGGAGCTGGCGGAGCGTCCCAGGTCGAGGATTCAACCCACATCGACGAAATGACGGCGAAAATTGCGGCCGCTACGGCACACCGAAAATTGCTGCTCGCTCGCCGCGGACGCGCTGTGGCCAGTTGGACGGCTGCTTCGTTTGTGACCGTTCAATTGGTCTTTGGCTTCGTCATGGACCGCGTCGAGCCGGCGCTGCGAGATCCGGAATATGGCCATAAGTTGGCGATTTTGAAGGAGCAGCTCTCGCAGCCGCCCCAGAAACCGCTGGTGTTGATTCTGGGGAGCTCACGATCGGGAGTCGGTTTGCTGCCAGGAAAGTTCCGGGCGGATGAACTGGCCGAAAACAGAACGCTCGTGTTCAATTTCGCGCTCACCGGCTCGGGTCCTGTCCGAGAACTGATGACGCTGCGTCGGTTGCTGGCTGAAGGCATTCGACCGCACAAGGCGCTGATTGAAGTTCATCCGCTTTTGCTGCATGGAGACGGGGAATTTGGCGAGTTGGCCGGACTCGAAGCGAGTCGGCTCGACTGGGCGGACTTGCGCCTGGCAAGCCGGTATCTTAGCCGCCCTGGCCTCCTCCAAGCCGACTGGTTTCGCGCGCGGTTGGCGCCCTGCTTTGTGCAGCGGTTTTGCCTGCTCCATCGCTTTGCCCCAACATGGCTGGCCCCCAACAGTCCTCTGTCGATCTGGAATCATCTCGACCCCTGGGGCGGACTGACGATCGAGCTTCCAGCAACCAGCCAATCGCAGTTTGACGAACGCCTGGCGACTTCCTTGCAGGAATACGCCCCCGCGTTCGATGGCTATCACATTACGCAGACGCCAGATCGAGCTTTGCGCGAATTGCTGGAGACATGCCACGCTGAAGGAATCGACGCCGCACTTTACCTAATGCCGGAAGAAACGCGATTTGCGGCCGCCTATCCGATCGAGTCCCGTTCGGAAATTGATAGGTACCTGGCCGACCTGGCGCGAGAATACGGCTGTCTGTGCTTCGATGCGACGCAATGGTGCGAGACGGCAGATTTCTGCGACGGCCACCACCTGTTAGCCGCGGGTGCGGTGCAATTCTCTCAGCGATTCGATGCACAAGTCGTCAAAACGCTGCTCGCATTGAAATCTCCGCCCGCAACTTTCGACGGGCGGCAAGGCGCGGCGATTGCCCGGCGCAATCGCGAAGATCAACCTCCTCCATTAAGGTAACGGCGACCTTTATGCGAATTGCCGTCGTCATCCTATCGGCCTCGAAACTGGCCGCCCGCAAGCGTGCGCTGTTGCGCCGCAGTCGCTCCGTAGTGCTTTGCGCGATGGCCGCCTGGCTTATCATGCAGTTTGCCGTGAGCGCCGCGATCGATCGCTGGGCGCCCGAGATGCGCGATCCCGAATTTGGCCACAAGCTGGCTCGCATTGAAAGCGGGCGGACATTCGACGACGCGCCGCTGATCGTCGTCTGCGGCAGTTCGCGCTCGGATTACGGTATTTGTCCGACGGCCATGGAGCACGTGGCCTCAGGCGTCAGGGCGCCGCTGGTCTTCAATTTCGCCATGATGGGGGGCGGCCCGATCATGCAACTCTCGATGTTGCGCGAACTCCTGGCGCGCGATGTGCGACCCGACGGCCTGCTGGTCGAAGTCAACCCGCTGCTGATGCACCAGAGCCGCGGCTTCGCCGAAGAAGAGTGGCTGCGTCCTGAGCGGCTGGATTTTGCGGGGATGCAAGTCTTCCGGCGCTATACTTCACGACCGTGGAACGCTTGCTGGAACTGGCTCCGCAGCCGCCTGACGCCGTGCTATTCACTGCGATTTCTGCTACTCGATCGCTTCGCGCCGCACTGGCTGGAGCCTACGGTGCGGCAAGATCGTCGTACGCCGCCCGATAGCCGCGGCTGGCTGCCGCACGAACCGCAGCAAGTGACGGCGGAGGACCGGCTCTGGCGGATTGGCCGACAGCTCGAACAATACTCCGTTGCATTTAACGACTTCGCTATCAGCGCATCCCCCGATGGCGCCCTGCATGAACTCCTTTGCGTTTGCCGTAATGAACGAATTGCGGCGGGCCTACTGGTCATGCCGGAAGCCAGCGAGTTCCGCACGGCTTTCGGCGCCGAGGCAACGCGCCGTTTCGAAACGTATGTAGCCGGGCTCAGTCGCGAATTCTCGCTGCCGCTCATCAATGCGCGAGCCTGGGTGAGCGACCAAGACTTCGCCGATGGAGAACACTTGCTGCCCGACGGCGCGCGGCGATTTTCACAGCGGTTATCTCAATCGGCGGAGCCTCTCCTGGCGCAGGCAAGTCGGCGCCGGATGCGCTCCTTAGATTCGGCCGCGATCCGGACCGCACGGCTGCAGACGCAGGACGAGCCGGCAGCCACCAGGCCATTTTCAGAATGACAAAGGCTGGGTGTTCTATGACAGCGCCGTCGAAGACTCTGCAAGCACAGGACAAACGCGGGCGCCGCAGCCTGGGTTGGGGCCTCTCCATGTTCGTGTTGCTGCAAGTTTTACTCTCCGTGGCCATCAATCAATGGTTGCCTGCCTTGCGCGATCCGGAATTTGGCTATAAGCTAGCGCGGCTTCGCGCCCGGCGAGAAGGGAATCCAGATGCTCCTCTGCTATTAGTCATCGGCAGCTCACGTTCTGCAATGGGCTTATGCCCTGATGCGATGCGTGCCCATTCATCCGCAGGCGCCTCGCCGCTAATCTTCAATTTCGGAATGACCGGCTATGGGCCGATCCAAGAGCTGGCGCTGCTGCATCGCGTGCTCCGCGCCGGAATTCGACCCGATCGGTTGCTGATCGAGGTGCATCCCTTGTTGCTGCATCAAGAGGGAGGCTACGGCGAAGAAAGCTGGATGAACGTCGGCTGTCTCGAGTGGCGCGACGTGGGCGTGATGGCGCCCTATTTGTCGCATCCCGGCACAGTAACGCAAAACTGGCTGCGGCAGGCGATCGTGCCTTGGCACTCACGGCGGTTCTTGCTGCTCGATCGATTTGC
>JAICIG010000075.1 GCA_025924495.1 Pirellulales bacterium
AACCGGCGACAAAGTGCCGTCCGGAGGTCCCTGGGTTCGCGACCCGATCCTCACCAACCTGGACTAAGCGCCCGAAGACCGCGGCTTTGCCGCGCCGCCGGAGCCGGACAACGATCGCGATCTGCGCCCGCAATGGATGCGAGACATGGTCGGCCAGCGCGAAGTGTTCGAGCGGCTCGAGATTGCCCTCAATGCCGCGCGGAAACGGCGCGATACGCTGGGGCACATTCTGTTCGACGGTCCACCGGGTCTCGGCAAAACGACCTTTGCCACCGTGATCCCGCGAGAGATGGGCGTGACTTTGCAGATTGCCAGCGGCGCCGCTTTGGCCGCCCCGAAGGATCTGATTCCCTACCTGACGAACGCCGAAGAAGGGTCGGTGCTGTTTATCGACGAGATTCACCGCATGCCGAAGGCGGTGGAGGAATTCTTGTACCCGGCGATGGAAGACTTCCGCATCGATATCGCGCTGGGGGAAGGCGTGAATGCGCGGACGATCAATATGACGTTGCGGCCATTCACGCTGATCGGCGCCACGACGCGCACCGGTCTGTTGTCGGCGCCGCTGCGCGACCGGTTTGTGATGCGCGAGCACCTCGATTTTTATTCGGTCGACGAACTTGCCGAGATCGTGCGCCGCAACGCTGCCAAGTTGAGCGCCGAGATCGACGCTGCGGCAGCCACGGAGATCGCCTCGCGCAGCCGCGGAACGCCGCGACTGGCGAATAACCGGCTGCGCTGGGTTCGAGATTACGCGACGGCCAAAGCCAATGGCCAGATAACGGTGGCCGTGGCGCGAGCGGCGCTCGATATGCAAGGCGTCGATCCGCGCGGTCTCGATGGCCAGGATCGCAAATATCTGGAAACGATCATCCGCGTTTTTCGCGGCGGTCCGGTCGGCGTCGAAGCGGTGGCGCACACCATGAACACCGCGCCCGATACGTTGGTGGATGAGGTCGAACCCTATCTGCTGAGGACGAACCTGGTCGTCCGTACGCCGCGCGGCCGCAAAGCCACGCCAACCGCTTACGAGCACCTGGGCTACGATCCGGAAGAAGAAGGTTCGCAAGGGCGATTGTTTTAGAACGCTTGCGCGCAATAAAAAACCGCCCCGGCGAATGAACGTCGGGACGGCGATGGAAACAGTTTGAAGCGAGTGCAGCAGGAGTTTGTTAGAGCAAGCTCTTCAGAGCCGCGAGCGCCGCGTCGTAATTGGGTTCGTCGGCGACTTCTTTGACTTGCTCGGCGTAGACGACCTTGCCGTTGGCATCGAGCACAAACGTGCCGCGAGCGAGGATTTTCAGGTCTTCGATCAGCATGCCCCAGTTCTGGCCGAAGCTGCGGTCCTGATAGTCGCTGACGCTTTTCAAGCTGGTGATGCCTTCCGCGCCGCAGAAGCGGTTCATGGCGAACGGCAGATCGAGGCTAATGGTGATGGCGTTGATCTTGTCGCCGTAGGCGGCGAGCTGCTGGTTGAAGTTCTTGGTTTGCTTCTGGCAGACCGGCGTATCGAGCGACGGCACGACGCTGATGATGGTGGGCTTGCCTTTGAGGCTTTCTGGAGTCACCTCCTGCATTTGGCCGTCGGCGAAGCGGTGGGCTTTGAAGGCGGGCGCCTGTTGCCCGACGGTCACGGCATTGCCGGCCAACGTCATTGGCTTTCCTTTGAACGTAACGGCTCCAGGGCGGGACATGGCGAAGTACCTCCGATTATGGCTTCGTAGACGAGTAAATGCTTGCGCGAACGAGAGACTGCTAGTATCTCGTTTTCCCCTGGAGCATCAAGAGGGCGGAGCGTCTGCTAAAAATTGCGGAAAATACTTGCAGCTCCTCGAACAAGGGGTATGATGACAGGCATCGTCGGATGGATTAGGCGGCCGACGACATTCTGGCAGTTATTGCCCGTTGAAGGAGCAACTCTCATGGTGCAGGCGGCGTACAGCCTTATCGCTGACGTGGAGCGGGGACCCGGTTGGCTCCTGATCAAACTTGGCGCCCCCGCAGATGGCGCATCGGAGGAAGCCCAGCCCGATTGGTCAGCCCTGGCCGAGAGCCTGTGGCTTTTGATGGGACAGCATTTTACTTATCGGGTAGTGCTTGATTGCGATCAGATCGGCCTGCTCGACAGCACGTTGATCGGCCAACTGTTGCTGCTTGAGCGGCGCATTCGCAATCGGGGCGGAGTCGTGCGACTCTGCGGTTTATCAGAGGTGAATCAACGGGCATTACGCCAATGCCGGTTAGAGAGCCGTCTGCCTCACTTCGCCAATCGCAACGAAGCTGTGCAAGGCTATCGAGCGTTGGCGAACCGCAACGAAGCCGCACAGGACTTTCGGCCTCCTATGCGGCCGCGCTAGCGGCGGTGTTTGAGTTAGGCCAGTTGGCTTCCGGCTTAAGCCCAGTTGACTTCGAGTTGATTCTCGACCGCGTCGACCCCTTCGATGCTGCAGACGGCTTCTTGCGCCATCTGCTTCTGATAGTACGAGCGGACAACGCCGCGGAGCACCACCTGGCCCTGACTGGCCTCGAACCGCAAGTTGCGGTGCGGCACGTGGGGGCTTTGTTCGAGAACTGAAGAAACGCGTTCAACCAGTTGAGAGTCGCCCATCTTTACGCCTGATCTATTCAAGAGGTCTCGGTCTTGATTGGGGATTGCGGCGTCACGCCGCATCGGGCCGAATCCGTTCTCGGCCACCAGCTTTCTGCTGCCCGAGAATGATTTCGGCGGTTCCGGGCGATTAGGTAAAACGAAATGGCTAAGAAATGCCCGTTAATTGCGGGCGATCTTCGGGCGGTAGCGGATATGACGGCAGTAACGCTGCGAGAGGGCGAGCCGCTAACCGGCCAGCCACGGCGGAAGTTCGCCCGGCGGGGGCAACTCGACGACGGTGGCGCTGAGGATATCCGGCGAGGCCAGGACTTCGGCGAGCGCTTCAGCAGGCGGTTGGGCGTCCAAGTTCAACACGCCGACGGCGTCTCCGCCGGGCGTCGTGCCCGCGCGACCGACGGCCATTTGAGCGATGTTCACCTTATGTTTGCCGAAGATCGTACCGACGAGACCGATAATTCCGGGCACGTCGCGATGGGTGAAAATCATCAGAATCCCGTCTAGAAACGCATCCAAACGGTAATCGCCCAATTGGACGAGTCTCGCCATGCCATGCCCGAACAAGGCCGCGGCGGCCCGATAGGTCTTCGCTTGCGTAACGAGTTCTGCCTGAATAATCGAACTGAAAGCGCCGTGATCGGTCGAAGATTGTTCGACCAACTCGATGCCTCGGTCGCGGAGCAGCACTTCCGCATTCACGAAATTGATTTCGTCCTCGAGCGAATGCTGCAGCAGTCCGGCGGCGACGGTGGCCGTAAGCAATTTCGTGTCTTTGCCGGCGATCTCGCCGCGGTAGATCAGGCGGCAGGCCTTAGCGGGCGTGCGGTCGAGCTGCGACAGCAGCAGACCAAGGCGGTAAGCGACATCGAGATGATCTCGCAAGCCTTCCAATTTTTTTGGGTCGAGCGAGGCGACATTCACTGCGTGTCGGATAGCTCCGGAAGTGAGGAAATCGACGAGCAGCGCCGCCCCTTCGGCTGCGACCTGCGTCTGAGCTTCTTCGGTGCTGGCGCCCAGGTGCGGCGTACAGAGCACGTTCGGCATGCCGTACAACGGGCTATTGGTGCAGGGCTCATTGGCAAACACATCGAGAGCGACGCCGCCCAACTTTCCGCTCTTCAAGCCCTCCAGCAAGGCCGCTTCGTCGTAGATGCCGCCCCGCGCGCAGTTGATCAGCCTCACGCCTTTCCGCATCATGGCAATTTCGTTTGTGCTGACGAGATTGCGGGTTTCGGGCGTCAGCGGAGTGTGGACCGTGAGGTAATCGACATGCGGCAGCATTTCGTGAACGGTGGCGACAATCTCTACGCCGAGTTCCTGAGCCCGTTCCTTGGAGAGGAATGGATCGTAGCCGAGCACGCGCATTTCGAACGCTTTGCAGCGGCTGGCGACGGCCTGGCCGATGCGGCCGAGGCCGACAATGCCAATCGTTTTGTCGGCGAGCTGCGCGCCCATGTAGCGGCCGCGATCCCAACGCCCTTCGATCAAGCTCTGGTAGGCCGGCGCGATATTGCGCGAGAGAGCCATCATCATGGCGATCGTGTGCTCGGCCGTGCTCAGCGTGTTGCCGGTCGGCGTATTCATCACCACGATGCCGAGGCGCGTGGCGGCTGCTTTGTCGATGTTGTCGGTGCCGACGCCCGCCCGCACGATGGCTTTCAAACGGCGATTGCCGGCCAACGATTCGGCGGTGATTTTCACGCCGCTGCGCAGAATCGCCCCATCAAATTCCGCCAGAGCCGATCGCAGCGCATCCCCCGAAAGGCCCGTGCGAACCTCGTACTCGATGCCAGGGGCGGCGGCCAGCAAATCGAGGCCTTCGTGGGCCAGCGTATCCAAAACAATCACTCGGGGCATAGGAGACAATCAGCTTAAGAGTTTCAAGGCTCAGGGCTTAAGATTCAAGGCCGGCAGCAACTTCGCGATAGCGAGTTCTGACCGTCAAGGCTGGAACTTTAAGCTTAAAACCTTGTGGGCGTAGGCGTAAGAGACGCGAAGCAGCCAAGATAGGACTTCGCCGCCGAGTGGTCAAGGAGCGGCTTACTGCCGCGAATACGCCGGATTGACGTTGACCATGCGCGTGTCGCCTTGCGGGGTGAGCGGCGCGGGGCCCAATGCCGATCGCAAAGAACTGATGCGAGCGGCGACTTCGGGCTGGTAGCGATCGTGCCACAACGATCGTTGATAATTGGCCAGCGCCTGGGCATGGTTGCCCGAGCGCTCACGCAGGCGACCGAGGGCGGCCAAGGCCCGCGGATTCTGCGGTTCGATGACCAACGCTTCTTGCAATTGTTGCTGAGCGACGTCCAGCTTGCCAAACTCCTCCGACAACCGGGCGAGTTCGATCTTGGGCGCCGCCAGCGATGGGTTGCGATCCGCCCAGCGCTCCAGCAGACGGAAGGCCTCTTCATTGCGGCCTTCTTCGCAGAGCAGGACGGCTAACCCGCGATAGCAGTCGCGATGCGTGCCGTGAATGTCGCGGTCGAGGCACTGATTGTAGAAGTGTTCCGCCTGATCCAGATCGTTCTGGCTCTTCGTCAGTTTGGCGCGCTGCTGGTAGGTCGCTGCCAAATTGTAATAGCCGTCAGGATTGCTGGGATCGGTTGCAATCGCGCGTTCGAATTGTTGCATGGCTGGCTGATACAGGCCTTGCTGATAAAGCGCAACGCCCTGAGCGTTCTGGCCTTGGCTGGTCAACGAGCAACCGCTCAGCGCGACGAGGTACAGCCAAAGACAGACTATTCCGCAGGCAAGGCGGCGGTAGCACCGTCCGGCAGCCGGCAAACTTGAGCTGCGAGCAAACACGAGCAGCAACGCCTCCAAATCGAACCGGCCTCTTGGGGCCAAGCCTCAGCGCGGCGAACAACCAAAGACTGACGTGAAATGAGCTGGCTGAAACAGCGGGCGGAGAATACCCACGGCTCGGCAGATACGCAAGGCCAATCCTGCGACCAGACGTGCAGCAAACTTGAGAAGAAATGCCCCAATAAAAAAGAAACGGCGGGATGGCGATCCCGCCGTTTCTGTGGCGATGCTGCGAAGGTTGGTCGCGGATTTCGGTGTTACTCGGACTCGACTTCGGCGGGAACGACGGGCTGGCTGGCGCCCGTTACTTTCACGTAGCCCAGGTTGCGAACCACTTCCAGCACTTCGCTGCAGGTCGGAAACATCCGGCCGCTGGTGCGCTTATAGTCGTCCAAGGCATTCATGAATTCCACTTCCTCCGAAGTGTAGTCGCGTTCGCACGTGGTCGGGTCGATTTGTCGGCGGCGGCTGACCTTCTCGCGGCGCTCCAGCTTGCGGCGCTCGACGGCGACTGGCTCGCTTGAAACCCGGCGCTCCTGTGGTTTGCGGCGCTCGCTGGACTTGGCGCGACGATCGAGAGTTGCTGCTGCTTCGGCCTTTTTCGACTTAGCCACCGAGATCTCCTTCTTTTTGAAAAACAGCCAGCCGGCCACAAGTCCGACTGCCCTTGAGGATGTTTTCCACGACCCGAAGGTGAGGATCGGTGCGAGGCGATGTTAAAATTCAACGGCTTAGTAAAATGGGCGATTCTGCTCATCTCTCCGCATTGTACGACAGATGCCGTCACGGCAATTTTGCCGGTCTTTCCACGGGGTGCTCGGCTGTATGTTCCGGTAGTGACGGTGGCAACGGCGTCGGGCAGGCAGCATCGAGCGCCTCAGCCGCCCGTCCGTCCCCCGATTGGCGCCAAGACCCTCAAACCGCGGAAGCGAAACAATGGGCCGCGAGCCCAAGCTAGCGGGGGGCGTTGCGTTCCAGTTCTGCGGGTCGAGGCAGAGTGTTGCTTGGCCGCGGCGGCGAGGTGACCGGGCCCGGCAACGGCTCTTCCGCTGCTGGCGGTGGAGCGTCGCCAAACAGCAGCGGCCGCGCGCGCGATAGCGAGTCGCGGATCATGCCTCGGCCCAAGCGAAATGTGTCAGGATCGCGATTCTGCAATCGCTCCAGCGTGTTCATAATCACGGGTTTGAACAGGGCATAGAATTCGACCCCTTGCAGCAACGTGCCGTCCCCGACGACATGGATTTCGCGCTCGCGTATCACCACTTCAAATTGGTTGACGCGTCCGGCAGCGGGGACGCTGGAGTTTTGCATGGCGTAAATCAGCGCCACGGCATGTCCTTGCTCGTCATGGTCGACGTGCGGATGAATGTCGAACATCTGGTCGCGAGCCAGACGAGCCTGGTTGAGCGTCATCTGGGCCGGCGCTCTCTCGCGGTCATCGCGCGCCGCGGCGACCTGCTGCTTGAGACGCTCAATCTCATCATTCCGGGCGGTCAACTGCATGCCCGAGATGGCCACTGCCAGGTCGACGAGGTCGTCCATCGAGGCGAGCGGAGGCGTGCTTTGCAGCTTTTCTCGCAGGCGGAGCTTGAACTCGTCGTCGGCTGAGAGCGGCCGACCGCCCGCGCTTCGTGCTGGTTCCGCACGGCTCAGTAAACGTTCGATGGCGCGATTGGCCAAAGGGATGACTTCGGTCGCAACATTCAGTTCGCCGCCGAGAATCGCCTGTTGAACGCCGTTTTGGCCGCGAGCCATGCGCGCTACTACGCCAATGTTCACTTGAGTCGGATTGGTCGACCAGCCGGTTTGACGCAAGCGAGCGTCGGCCTGCAACTTGATGGTGTCTCGAGCAAAGTCAGTGGCGGCAGGGTCGAAGCCGATATGAAACGACTCCAGCGCCCGTTCCTGTCCGAGCAAAGGCTCAAGCAGCAACCCGATAGCCTCGTTGAGCCGCGAAACGTCGACCGGCTTCGATGCCTGCTGTGGATCGCCGGCGAGCGATTCGACCAGTTGGCCGCCGAGCTTGCGAAGCCTGTCTACGCGCTCGCCGCGGCGCGGCGGAGCTGGACTGCGCCGCACAGGCGGAGGCACTGGTTCCTGAGCATTCAATGGCAACGCCCAGCCGGCCAAGGCAAGTCCTACACAGCATCCGTTCAGCCACGACCTGAGCATTGCAGCCTCCTGTACCAGTCTTTAAAGCCTCACCTTAACCCACGACCTGCCTTACCTGCGTCCGTTGGCCTTTGACCAACCAGCCTTCACTAATTATTGAAAGCGTTAGTCGGCAAGGGAACAACAGTCTGAGGCAAATCGCCATGATTGCCAAGCGTTCCGTCAAGTTCTTCGCCCCACGACATTACGAATGCGGCAACTGCTTGGATCGGTCAGTTTCCGATTCGTTGGCATTGGCACGCGGTCGCACGCGAGAACCACAGGCCAGAGGGGCCGCTAGCACCCCCCTCGGGCGATGGCCCTCGCCATAGAGCAATTAAGGAGCGGCCGGCTTTGGGGCGCGCGAGGCGTGGGCTTCATCCGCTGAGATGCTGATCAGCACTGCCGGCCCCGATTCGTCGAAGCGAATGCTCGCGACTGCCAGATCAGCCAGCCCGCCGAGCGCTATTAATTCTTGGCAGCTATGCTGCGCACTTGGGCGATCCAGCCCCTGAGTCGCCCCGAGGAAGTCGACGAGGGCAGGAGTGGACTGCAACAGTTCTCGCATGCCTCTCAAGTTGAGATAGATTAATTGGCTCGGCGAGTCGAGCCGCCTGAGCTGCGGCATGCCTGCCAACGATGCTTCGATTGGCAACTCTCGCGAGCGCTGAATGGCGGCGAGGCCGCTGCCGAGCCAGAATCGCGATTTATCTGCTGCATAAGCAAATCTGAGCGCGCGACCTTTCGGCCCGGGCAGCCCGACGACCGAGGTGATTCGCGTTCCGCCGAGTTCAGCGGTTTCCATGCGAAGAGGTGTGCGCGATGGCGAACTTTCGGTCGCGGCTGTTGCCGCCGTTAATGCACTGTGCAATACCGGCTCGGCAAGTTCCGCCAACGATGGACGCTGGTCTCCCGGTTCAAGGGGGCGCGTGTTCAATGCCGCGATCCATTCGAATGGCAACCGCAACGGCGTCACAACTTCGTCCTCGCCGGCCGCCCCCGGTGGTGCCAGGTAGGCGGCATAGTCAGGGCCAATGCCATGAGCGAAGGTAGCAGGAATCAGCCAGTCTGGCGGAATGGCAGGCGCCTCCGTTTTCACCTCGGCGCCTGGCAAAGACTGACGCGAGGCGGCAATGGCTCGCAATCCGAACTGCCATATCATTCGCCCGGCGTCGATTCGTCCCACGACCGCCGCCAGAGCGTGGTTGGGAACCTTTTCGAGGAGTTCGGCCGACCCGCTTAAGCTCGCCGCCGTGTCACGAACCGGTTGCGGCAGCGCCGACCCGTTCCAGGCGACATAGGCTTCCAGGCTCACGTGGGCGCCTACCTCCAGGCCCGCAATGACATACTCGGTGGCGCGCCACGTTTCGATGAACGACCTTTGAACTTGCGCGTCGTGCGATTCGGGCGGCTTGCGCTCAAGATCGGCCGATAGACCTTGGTCCCACGGTCGCGGATTGACGAACAATCGTGCGGCGCTTCGCGGAGAGAGCCGACGATTGCCCGCGATATAGCCCGGCAAGTTGGCCAGCGTTCGGCGCGAGCTCTCGCCGCCCGAACGAAGCGCCAGCGCCTCGCGAACCAGCTCCTCGCGGTTGGCTGCGATTCCGAGGGCGCCAACCGAGGTGATGAAGAGCTGTTCGCTCTTTTCCTGTCCGCTGATCACGTGAACGGTGCAAGCTTCTTCGCCGCACGAGACCGTCAAACTGTCTTGCCACTTGCCCGCCTCTCGCTGAAGCTGCACCACTCGTTCGAGCGTCTGGTCGAGTACATCGCGACTGGGCGCTTCCAGCAACAGCAGTGCGGCTCCCTTGGTTCCTTCTTCGGCCGGGGGCCAGACGGCGAACAGCGTGCGGCCGCCAAACACGCCAGACCAGACCTTTGCGGGCGGCAGACCAAATCGTCTCTGGAACTCGGAACGAAATTGGTGAATCTGTGGACCGTTCTGCCCGACCCATTTGGCGAGCGGTGGGAAACTCGTCAGACGCTGGAAGAGCGGCCCGCTCACAAACGTCGCGGCATGCTCGCCTAAGCGGTCGGTCTCGAGGCACAACCCCACGTCGGCTGGCGTCAACGCTGCCAGCGAGGACGCCGCGTCGGGCCGCGCCGCAAGCTCTTCGCCGGCGACTTCAGGCGCGGCGCTTACGACCAACGCTAACAAACAGTTCGCCGCTACTGCGTTGCCGCGCCTTCGCGCTTGCGAACAGCTCATGAACTCGAGCCCTCGCCGCCGCCCGCCAACAGATCAAAGAACGAGTTCACCGCGCCGGCCGTGGTTCGCGTGACGGGCTTCAGCCCATCGGAGACCCCGTGCACCCACGCCGACGCCGGGTCGGCCAGTGCATCGCTTGTCGGTTCCTCGGTCGCCCCGCGCACTCGCGGAAAAAGCTTCATCGCTGTCACAAGGCTTTGCGTCGTTTCTTCGGCAAGCTCTCGATAGGGGTCCGGCGTCGTCGCGTCGATGGATGCTGCAGGAGCTGGCGCCGCGGCGGAATGAGCCGGCGATTCGTGTCCGCGAGCGGCGATGAAGCTTGGTCCGAGCTTCGACGCAGGCGCCTCAGGCGCAGACGACTTCCAAATGGCTACGGCGACTATCACGCTAGCCGCCAAGGCAAAGCCGGCCAGCGGCAGTCGCCAGTGCGAGAGGCTGACGATTGAGCCGGGTAGTTGCAACGGAGCTTGCGATGCCGCAAAGGAGCCGCGAAGAACGTCCGGGCCGTCTGAGTTTGAACTGGTTGAAGCCAGCGCGGCCAACACGCGCGCCGATAGTTCGAAGGAGGACTCGGGAATCTTTGCTTGTTCAAGTCCGTGAATCATCGCCTCATACGAAGCCGCCAACGATGCACAAGGCTGGCAGTGCCGCGCGTGTTCCGCCAACGCCAAATCGGAATCGAGCCAGAGTCGCTGGTCGAGCACGTCGTTTAAGCGCAATTCAAACTCTGCGCACCGCATGAGGAAGCTCCTGGACGACGCCGCGGCGCCGCAAATGGTCAGCCAGTTCTCTTCGGGCGCGATGGACCCAAGTCTTCACCGTGCCGACCGGACAGTTCAGCGATTGAGCGATTTCGGCGTAACTTAGTTGATTGTCATGGAATAAGACAAAGGCCTGTCGGTACTCCTCGCGTAATCGAGCGAGCGCCAATTCGATTTCCTCGGCCAGGTTCCTCGCCGTCTGTCGTTCCGGGGAACAATCAGGCAGGTGCTCGACCTCGTCCGTCAGCGCCGGACGCCGCATCCGAGCCGACCGCAGGCTGCGGCACCGGTTGCCGGCGATCGCCAAAAGCCAAGGCATAAACTCGCGCTGGCTGTCCCAGGTCGCCAAGTTGCGCAACGCCCGGACAAACGCCTCTTGGGTCATGTCTTCGGCATCCTGACGATGGCCGAGCATGCGGTAGCAAAGGCCGAAAACCTGACCGCGGAAGCGATCGACAAGCTCCGCCATTGCGAGTTGATCCCCCCGCAGGCTTCGTTCGACCAGCTCGCGCACGTCCTCTGCCAACTGCACACCCTCGGCGGCGGGTAAGCCAGCCTTCATCAGTGTTTACCCGGCGACGCCCGCCTAAGTTTCAACAGGCGTGAACCGTCCGGGGAGGAGCGCGGCACGCAGGCCGGTCAGCCGGTCACCTCGCGGAAGATATCGTGCAACTCTCGCGGCGAAACGTCCTCGAGCTGCTTGCCACGACGATCCAGCCGCTCGTTGACCTTGATGGCGGTTTCCTGCATGACGGCATGCGTTTCTTCCGAACCGCCGTAGAGAACGAAGTTCTTGCCCCGCGTAAGACGGGTATGGCCATCCTGATTGTCGAGACCCAAACCAAGAAGAGCCGCTTGTTTGCGTTTTTTCGGAGTAGCTTTCAAGAGACGCCTCATTTAATCCGAAAGGCTGCCTGATACGACTATTCAAGCGCCAAAGTGTTGCTATCACAACTATAAGTCGGTCAATCAACAAGGGTCAAGGCAGCAAAAGCCCCGAGAATAGTCGCTCGGAACCCCTTCGGACCGAGGCGATTGACGAGGGCTTTCTTACGACTTAATCGCGTCGCGAACGGTCTGCCGGGCCAGTTTGAAGGCATTCGCCAAGGTCTGGGCGCGCGCTTCCATTTGTTCGTGGGTCAGGCTGCGCGAGCTGTTGTTCACTGGCAGCCCGGCAATCGCCTCGGTCAGGGGCATCAGGTCCAGAAACTCGCGATAACGTCGTTTGACCGCTTCGTCATCTGTGGACATTCGAATAACTCCTTCGCTGGCAGCGGCGCAGGCCAAGAACAGGGCGTCATGCTGGTCGACGCCTACCTCTAAGGACTGAAGCTAGCCAGCCTTGCGGCTGTGGGCAAGCGGAAATCGCAACCGGCTAGCCGCAGCGAAGCGGCGCCAAAGGGGGCTGCGTGACAACAGGCTAGCAATAGCAGGCCGGCCGCCTCAACGATAGTCAGTCAGGGCGGTCAATCAGAAGGGCCGAAAAATCTCCGTTAGACGGAGACTTATTCCGCCCGACCTCAACAGGCCTTAAGCGGACGGCCGCTACCGCCCGCTGGAAGTGAGACTAACGACGCTTAAAGAACTTGTTCAACACATCCGCCGCAGCGCCGCCGCTGTCGCCAGTCGCCGCCTTTTGAGGCACTGGCGGGAGCTTGCCCGGCGCCCGCTTTTTCTCAGGCTGCGTCTTCTCGGTCTCCGTGGCAACAGCGGGACTGCTGTCGGACAGAGAACCTTGGGCTACGGCAGAGGCGGGTTCTTTGAGATCGATTTCACTCGTCTCATTCACATTGATGACCCGCGTCTCTGTGGCGCCATCCTTTTCTTTATCAGTCAGCCACAGGCTCACGTCGATCTTGTCGTTCGAGCCTTCAGCCGTACGGGCCGCAGCCTCTTTGACGCTTTCGACCTTGGGACGCTTCTTGGCGGCCGTCGTTGCCAACAGGCAGACCTCGAACTCCAAGGGGCCGACGGTCAGCTTGTCGCCTGCCTTCAATTCGCGTTCTCCGGCAACACGATCCCCATTGACAAGGGTGCCGTTCTTGCTGCCGAAATCGCGAACCGCCAAGAACCCATCTTCAACCAGCAGCGCACAGTGGTGCCGGCTGATCAAATCGCTTCGAGGCCGGAGCTGACAATCTTCAGCCCGACCGATGAAGAACTTTGGCCCGGGGATGACTAATTCCTGCCCCGCACTTTTGCCTACTAAAACCTTCAGTCTTACTTCCATTGCGCGACGTTGCTCCGCGGAAAGGTACGGAAACAATCAAAATCAATTTTATCAGCGCGATAGAGAATTACCTTCGCCTGCAGTCGCGTCGCATTCTCCGAACCTCAGACTGGTTCTGCCCTCAATATTATAAACGCCCACATTCAAGGAATCGGCTAAAAACCAACGAATGCCTACCACAAAGATATATTTCGGCCGTGGATGATAACGGCCATATGCATGCTCGCGGTCCATGCGAATCTATTCCGGCGTCGCCGTCGAAATTGGCACTGCGAATGCAGTGAACGCCTGCTCTCGGTTCCAACCTCGCTATCTTCTCAGATTCACCCCGAAAAGCAATACCCTAGCTTGGTTTTACTGCGATTTTTTACTATTCCCCGCCCTCCGACGCGCGGGGCAATCTTTCTCGCTCCGGAACTGCCGCAACTCTTGGGGGACTCTAGGTCGTTAAGCGACTGCCCCTTGATTGCGGGGTGTTACCGGCGTTCTTGCCACGGGCGGGTACTGTATTTCTCTCGTTCCAACCGCTTCGCCTCAAGCAACTCCTGGTCGCTAAGCGCTTGAGGGCGAAGGTCAAACTCCAAGCGTTGGCTCAATTGGGCTGACAGGATCGAGTGCCACTGATCTGGCTGCAAGATGCCAGGGTATAGGTCCCCAAGCCCAGGCAGTTCTGGCGCCGCTGGCGAGCTCCGAAGGAGAAAGCTGCCATGTTGCAAAACCGCCATTCCCCGGCGGCGCTGGGCGCTGCCTACGATCTTGTCCTCTCCAACAACCAAATCGCCCGGGCTCCGCCGTTGAAAACAAAGGAATGGCTCTGCAGCGGGGCTTGGTTGTTCGGGGCCGCCTTGTCGGTCGTACAGTCGCGCGGGGATGCCATAGCCTGTGAGTGCGTCGACGAAAGCCGCGTGAACGGCGCGGTACAGGCTGTTGGCGTCTCGAGCCAGCGGATGAGTCGCCGGCGCCACCAGGCAGTAGGTCAGCTCTTGATCATGAAGAATGGCGCCGCCGCCGCTCGGCCGGCGCACCAGCGCGCACCGTGCACTCGCCCGGTGAACTTCGCGGGCCCGATGGCTTTGGAAATACCCGAGCGACAAAGTCGGTTCCGACCAGGCATAGAATCTCAGGCTCCAAGCGGGCTGGCCGGCCGCCTGGTTGAGCAACATCTCGTCGACGGCCATGTTCCACGCGCCGGCTTGAGCAGAATCGACGATCAGGCGACAAACGGGCATCAGAGAACGACGAAAGCGGATCGATGAATGACGAGCGAGGGCCTGCGCCTGCCGAGCCTTCAGCCGCCCTGCTCCTTACGAGTTGCTGCGGTTCCTGGTTCTTCAGGCCAGCTTGTCGTCGGCTTGCGGGCGGCGAGCACCTCGTCCGGGCGGCTGGTCATGGTCGAGTGGGGCGCTTCATGCAGCAGATCAGCAGGTTCTTCGGTGATGCGGAACAGCGTCTGAGCGAAAGCGTCGAGGGTTTCTTTGCTTTCCGTCTCGGTCGGCTCAATCATCATCGCTTCGCGGACCGTTAAGGGAAAATAAACGGTCGGAGCATGAAATCCATAGTCGAGCAAGCGCTTGGCGACATCCATTGCTGAAACGCCCTTTTCCGCCTTTAACCGCGCGGCCGAAGCCACGAACTCGTGCATGCAGCGGTCTCCCTGCGGCACAGGGAAGATATGCTTCACGCGGCTGAGCAAGTAATTGGCGTTCAGCACGGCGTTCTCGCTGACGCGTCTCAGCCCGTCCGGACCATGCGTTCGCAGATAGCAGTAAGCGCGAATCAACACGCCGACATTGCCGAAAAAGCTGCGCACCCGACCGATCGATTGCGGGCGATCGTAGGCCAGCCGGTAGCGATCTCCCTCGCGTTCCACGACGGGCGTCGGCAGATAAGGCTCCAGCATTTTGCGAACTGCGATAGGTCCCGCGCCTGGTCCGCCGCCGCCATGCGGGCCGCTGAACGTTTTGTGGGGATTGAAGTGCATCATATCGGCGCCGCAATCGCCGGGACGGCTGATGCCCAGAATCGCGTTCATGTTGGCGCCATCTAAGTAAATCAGGCCGCCAGCCTCGTGCACGAGATTGGCAATCTGCCGAATGTGGCGATCGAACATGCCGAGCGTGTTCGGATTGGTAATCATGAACACGGCGGTCCGTTCGTCGAGCTTCGAGCGAAGGTCCTCCATATCCACAAACCCCTGCGGCGTGCTCTTGACGGTCACCGACTCAAAACCGGCCACTGCTGCGCTGGCAGGGTTGGTGCCGTGCGCGCTATCGGGGGCGAGGACCTTGCTGCGCGGCTGATTGAGATGTCGAAAGTAGGCTCGCGCCGCCAACAGCGCCGTCATCTCCCCATGCGCGCCGGCCGCGGGCTGTAAGGAAACGGCATCCAGCCCGGCGATTTCGGCCAGCATTTCTTGCAATTCCCACAGCAATTGCAAGATGCCTTGCAACGTGTGCTCGGGCTGGTAGGGATGAAGATTCGCCAAGCCCGGCAGCGATGCAATTCGCTCGTTTCGCTTCGGGTTGTACTTCATCGTACACGACCCAAGCGGATAAAAGTGGGTGTCTACCGACATATTCAAGGTCGACAAATTGGTGAAATGGCGCACCACGTCGGGCTCGGCTAGTTCCGGCAGGGCGGGCGGCGTTTCTGCCAGGGACTCGCGCGGAAGCAACTGCTCCAGCGGCGTTGTCGGCACGTCCGCTTCGGGCAGTCGCGCGGCGCGGCGGCCGGGCTTGGACAATTCGAATAACGGCAGCGTGGCTCGGGTATTTCGCATCATTCTCTCATTAAAAGGCAGTCAATTCGCTTGCGGCCGAAACGGTTGCCGCGGCGGTCGTGTCGATCAGCGACCAGATGCTTTGGTTCTCATTTGAAGCTTTGCGCCAGTGCGTCGATTTCCGCTTTGGTTCGTTTCTCGGTGACGGCGACCAGGAAGCAATCGGCCAGTTCCGGATACCAACGTCCGAGAGAAATGCCTGCGAAAAAGCCCGACGTTTCGGCTTGAGCCAACAAGGACTCGACTGAATTCTGAGAATCGCGGACGACGAATTCCTTAAACGTCGGCCGATCGAACGCTCGCGAAAGACGACCGCCTGCCGTCAGGGTTTGCATTGCATAATGGGCCTTGCGCACGCACAGCTCGCCGAGCTCGCGCATCCCTTGCGGGCCCATCAATGAGAGATAAATGGCGGCCCGCAGTGCGTACAGCCCCTGATTCGTGCAGATATTGCTGGTCGCTTTTTCGCGGCGAATGTGCTGTTCGCGCGTTTGCAGCGTCAGCACCCAGCAGCGCTTGCCGCGTCGGTCGACCGTCTGTCCTGCAATGCGGCCAGGCATGCGCCGGACCAGTTCCTCGCGGCAGGCCATGATTCCCAAATAAGGGCCGCCGTAGCCCATTGGGCTGCCCAGCGATTGTCCTTCCGCCACAACGATGTCAGCGCCGTAGTCCCCCGGACGTTTGAGAACGCCCAGGCTCATCGGATCGACCGAGACGGCGAATAGCGCGCCAGCGTCGTGAGCCACGCGGGCAAGTGCAGCCGTTTCTTCCAGGCAGCCAAAAAAGTTCGGCTGTTGGATCAGCGCACAGGCCGTCTGCGGCGTCACTGCTTTGGCGAGCTCGGCGGGCGAAATGGTTCCTTGCGGCGTTCCGACCGTGACCAATTCGACGCCCAGATTCGCCAGGTGCGTCAACAAGATCTGCCGGTACTCGGGATGTACGCTGGCGGCGACGACCACGCGGCCATGCCTGCCGGTCGCGCTCATGCTCATGAACGCCGCTTCGGCAGCGGCGCTGCCGCCGTCGTAGAGACTGGCATTCGAAACGTCCATGCCCGTCAAGCGACAAATCAGCGTTTGATACTCGAAGAACGCCTGCAGATTGCCCTGGCTCGCTTCCGCCTGGTACGGCGTATACGACGTGTAGTACTCGCCGCGGGAAGCCAACATATCGACTGCCGCAGGAATGAAATGGTCGTAACTCCCGCCGCCCAGGAAGCAGACCTTCTGATCGGCGGACACGTTCTTGGCAGCCAGTTGGCTCAGGCAAGCCGTCAGTTCCAACTCCGTCAGGGCGGGGGGAATGTCGAGCGGTCGGTTCAATCGCAGCTCGGCGGGCACCATCGCAAACAGGTCGTCGATCGAGCCGACGCCGATGGCTTCCAACATGGCCTGCTGATCTTCGGGAGTGTTGAGCAAATAAGGCATACAAACTTCGCGAGCAAAAGAGTTATACCGCTGACCTTCATGCCGCTTATTGTCTGGCAGAGAGTTCGCGCTGAAAGAACTTCGGGATTGTGACCGAAATCGTCCGTGATGATTGCCTCTCGCCCCTTTCCACAGGCGAGCAGACTGTAAGGCGGTCTTAGTGTTGCTCCTCGGCGCACTGCTTCTGGTACGCCGCATAGTCGAGCAGATTCTTGAGCGACGATTCGCCAGCCAATTTTATCTTCACCATCCACCCTTCCCCGTAAGGATCGGCGTTCAACGTTTCCAGACGGTCGGCCAGACCTTCATGCACGGCGACGACTTCGCCGTCGACGGGACTGTATAAGTCGCTGACTGCTTTCACCGACTCGATTTCGCCGAACGGCTCGCCGGCTTTCAATTGACGGCCGACGGCGGGCAACTCGATGTAGACCAAATCGGTCAGCGCTTCGAGCGCGAAGGCCGAAACGCCGACGGTCGCGACTTTGCCGCCCCCTTCCGGCTCGACGCGGACCCATTCGTGAGTTTTGGCGAACAGCAGTTTCTCGGGCGTCACTTGGAGAGCTCCCAGGACTGAGGCTGAATAGTGGATTGTTTCGGGCCGGCTGGATCGATCTGCCGGCAAGTTGCGCTAGCGGCGTTTGTAGAACGGTAAAGCGACCACGCGCGCCGCTTCTTGTCGGCCGCGAATGTCGACCGCCAGCTCTCGCCCGACTGCCGCGGATGCTGGCGCGACGTAGGCCATGGCGATCGGCTTTTCCAATGTCGGAGAAAACGTGCCGCTCGTGATCTGACCGGACGGCCGGCCTTGGTCGAACACGACAAAACCTTCTCGCGGTACGCGCTTGCCGGTAAATTCCAGGCCGACACGGTGCGGCTGGTCAGTATCATCCTTGATGGCGGCGAGGGCGTCGCGACCGGTAAAATCTCTGCCGTTCAGGTCGACGGCGAAAGCCAGCCCGGCCTGAAATGGATTAATGTCTTCCGATAATTCATGGCCGTAAAGCGGCATTGCCGCTTCCAGGCGCAAGGTGTCGCGGCAACCCAATCCGGCCGGCGTGGCGCCAGCGGCAACGAGCGCTTCCCAGATGGCGGGCGCCACTTTGGCGCCGACGATCAATTCGCAGCCATCCTCGCCCGTGTATCCGGTGCGGGTGACGATTCCGCCGTGACCGTCGATGCCCACTTCGGCGCCGGTGTAGTATTTCATTGCCGAGAGATCAGCATCGACCAGCGGCTTGGCAAGTTCGAGCGCCCGGGGACCTTGCACGGCAATCATGGCCCAGTCGCGCGTGACGTCGGTGAGATGCACGTCCCGAGCGGCCGCCAGGTGGGGTTGCAGCCAATCGAGAATCTTCTGGCGATTGCTGGCATTGACGACGACCAGGAAATACGACTGTCCGGCCGCATCGCTCAAGTGATAGACGAGCACATCGTCGAGAATGCCGCCCGCCTCATTGGTCACCAGCCCGTAACGAATGCGTCCGGGCTTCATGTCGTTGACTCGTCGCGTGACCAGGCCGTCTAAAAAGTTGGCCGCGTCATGGCCGTCGAATCGTAAACGGCCCATGTGCGAGATGTCGAACAATCCCGCGGCGTTTCGCGTCGCCTGGTGTTCGGCGACAATCGACGTGTATTGAACGGGCATCGACCAGCCGGCGAAGTCGACCATCCGCCCGCCATGGGCGGCATGCCAATCGTGGAGCGGCGTCCGGGCCAACATTTCTGTCATCGTCCAATCGCCTTGGACCCTGCGTGGGCGTGCAATGCATCCATCGCCAGTGCGACCTAAGCCTCTCCGGGCGTACGAAGGATGCCGAGTTGCCAATGAATCAAAGCACCTGCGCCCGACATTGTACCGGCGCCAGTTAGCATGCCTAGGGGCGCGGGAGGGAGGATAGCTGTTTGTCGCCGAGAATGGCCCACGTAACCAGCCACCGCTCAATAACTTGGGAACTGCACTCGACTCTCGCTCACGCAATAGCTGCTCAAGTGCGCCGCCCTTGAACTCGCGCGGCGCGGTCGGCTACGGCATCAGCAGCCGGAACAATAACCAGCTTCCTGCGGCCGCGGCGCCCAACAAAGAGCCGATGATGATGGCGATCCAAGGTGAACTCGATGGCTGCGATTTGGCCTGCGACCGTCGCTTGCCATCCGCCACCTTAGGTGCGCGAGCAGCCAGAGCATTATCAAGAGCGGAAGGCAAGGCGAGGGGCGGTAATGCTGCCAGCAGATCGGAGCGAGATTTGTCCGACGAACTGCGCATTTCAGGCTTCGAGACGTCGCTCGGTTTGTTCGCTGAAGGCGGCTTCTGGGTGGCACGCGTTGCGGGCGGTTGCGTGGCGGAAGGCGTCGCACGTTTAGGCCTTGATTGCGACACAGCTGCAGGTTTGCACTGAGCCTGCTCGCCCTCAAGCGGAGCAAACCTCCACTCTTCGCCGCCCGACTTCGGGCGAGGTCGATCTTTGTCGGCCGATTTTTCGGTTTGCTGACTCAACCACTCGGACAGCGCCCGGCCCGCCTCGGCCGCCGACTGGTAACGCCAGGCAGGTTTTTTAGCCATCATTTTCCGACAAATGGCAGCGAGTTCCGCAGGCATATCGGGCCGGATCTCGCGCAGGTCCTTCGGCTCGCGCGTCTGATGGAGCATGAGGCGTTGCGCGAGTGCACCTTCGGGGAAAGGCGGATGTCCGGTCAACAGGAAGTAAAGCGTGCCGCCCAGGCTATAGATGTCGGCGCGCGAATCGACACCGTGGCTGTCGAGGGCCTGTTCGGGCGCCATATAGTCGACCGTGCCCAGCACCTTCTCGTCGAACTCCTTGGTCAACGAGGCTTCCGTGTCGTCGCTGAACCGCGCCAGCCCCAGGTCGAGCACTTTCACGGAGCGTTTGCGGTCAATCAACAAGTTGGCGGGTTTCATGTCGCGGTGGATCAGGCCGGCCTCATGAGCGTGCGCCAAACCGAGGCAAGCCTGGCGGATGTAGTCGGCCGCAGTGCGGAAATCGAGCGGACCATCTTTCTCCACGGTCTCTCGCAGATCGCGCCCTTCGACATACTCCATCACCAGATAATGCACGTCGCCTTGATGATCGACATCGAACGCGCGCACAATGTTCGGATGATCAAGCGCTGCAGCCGCGCGAGCTTCGCGATGGAAGCGAGCCAGGAACGAACTGTCTTTGGTGCGATGCGTGGGCAGAATCTTGATGGCGACCAGCCGGCGCATAACAATGTGTTGCGCTAAGTAGACGCTGCTCATTCCGCCCGAGCCCAGGTGATTGAGCAACTTATACTTGCCGACGAAGAATCCGCGATGGCGTCCTTCGAGCAGCCGCTCGCGCTGCCAGTTGGTCAGCAGTCCGACTTGCGTAAGCCGCGCAGAGACAGCGAGCGTATCTTGCAGAGTGTCTGCGCCGCTTTCTCGCTCCAGCACGGCCAAGACCTCGTCGAGGCGGGCCTTTTCAACTAAGCCGCTTTGTTGCACGGCGCTCAGGAATTTCGGAGCGGGGATAGCCATAAGGTGGATTGACCTTGCAGGCTGCATGCCATGCCGGTCGAAATTGCCGCCGGGCTTCGACCGCTGGACCGGCTCGGCCGGGAGGAAATTACGGATGCGACCGCGGTTCAGACCGAGAAATGCCGCTACGGTGGGAATCGGCAAATAAGGGGAGCCGCCTGTAGTTGGCCGCAAAAGTGCCAGAGTGTCGGCTGACGCGCCAGGACGGATAGCAGGGTTTTTGCAGGCGTCAACCAGCGTCGCGAGGGTTTATCTCGCCGAACTTACCCAAGCCGCTTTTGTAGTTCGCCCCATAACGACAGGGCGGCAAACCCGCCATAGAGGGCGGTCGCGGCCAGCATCATGACAATCGATACCGGTCCTGGTCGGGCCGATTTCGGCAAGTAGCGCAAATTCACATAGAGCGTCAGCGGCACGTAAACCGCCATGGCGAACCCGCCCATGTATGCGGCCTGCAGCAGCACGCCGAGTTCTTGTTCCTGTGACTGGAAATGATCCATCGCATAGACAATGCCGCAACCGGCTGCCATCCAGCCGATCGCAATGATCACGTACCACCAACTCAAAGGGCGCTTTTGCGCGGCCTTCACATTGGTGTAAATGATGTCGGAGATCGACCGTGACACTCCGTCGACCAGCGCCAATTGCGTGCTGAAGAGCGTCGCGACGCCGACCAGCAGAAAGATGGTCCGCCCCACTTTACCCCAGCCCGCTCCCCATCGGCCGAAAGCCTCGCCCAGAATAAGCGATTGGTCCCAGATCAGCGTGCCTTTGTCCGGAACGATGTGTTTCGGATACAGCACCGCCAAAGCGCCGAAAATGAACAACAGCAGCGTGAAGCTGTTCAGGAACCAGAAGAACAGCACCTGGTCTTGTCGCACATAGCGCAGCCAGGTCAGAAACCGCGAGCGGTTCTCCGGCGTCTCGGCGAAACGAAAACCGGTCGAAGGAATCGTCTCGGCGCGCCCGCGCAGCGGGTTCTGCATATCGGGGATCAGCGCGCCCATGCCTAGGTTCTTGTCGCGCAGATAAAACGTATAGAACAGATTCGCCGTACCGCCCGCGCCAGCGAACACAATCCAGGTAAACAAGTCGCTGATCGCAACCCGCTCGTCACGGTACCCAAAGTTCATGGCCCCGCGCGCCAATTCTTTCCACGTATCTGCCGTGCCCACAGCGATCGCGACGATGATCAAGCCCACGGTGACCGTAACGACGAGCACCTCGATGGTCTTTTCCACGGAGTGGTAAATCATCTTAGGACCGAACAGCAGCAGGCCTGCGATGGCGAACGTCAGCGTAGTCCAGCACGAATGCGAGCCCCAGAACGTGCCGGCGCCGAAGTCGGGGCCGACTAACAACGCTTTCAAAGCGCTGCCCGACGCCATGGCCCAACCGGGCGCCAGCCAGCCGAGAATGTTAAACAGGATGAACAACGGCCCGAAACCTCGCCAGACGCGCGCGTACGCCGTGTAGACCGTTTCGCCGGTGGCGATCGTCCAGCGGCCGATTTCGAAGTTAACCCACATCTGCATGAACACGCCGAGCATGGCCGCCCAGACCATGCTAGGGCCGTACTGGGCCACGGTGCGCGGCCAGACGATGATTTCGCCCGCGCCGATGGAGAGCCCGACCAGCACGGCGCCAGGGCCCGCAAGTTTCCAGAAGGAAGAGGGAGGTTGCGGCAGATCGGCCGTTTTGAAGTCGGCCAAAGGTTCCAACAGCGGACTCATCGTGTCGGGCCGTAACGAAGGAAGGAGGGCGGAGAATCGATCCCTGGCGAACGACTCGCGTGCATTCGCAGTGTTAGTCGGAGTCTGCTCGAGAGCAAAACTCACTCGAGCACAGATCCGCAATGCGAAGCAGGCCCTACCGTAGCGTGC
>JAICIG010000076.1 GCA_025924495.1 Pirellulales bacterium
CAATAGCCGTGACCATCAGAGGATAAACGACGCCCGTGATGAACGTCAGCACTAGCAGCGCCGTCACGGCCGGACGAAATTGGCGGAACATGGAAATCACTTTTCTCGAGGCTAGTAGGAAAACTCAGAAGTCGAATGTTGCATACCGAACGCCAGGGCGCCGCTAGACGAGATGCATCAACACCAGCGCCATATCGATCGCCTTGATGCCGATGAACGGCACGATCAAGCCCCCCAAGCCGTAGATCAGCAGGTTTTCGCGCAGCAGTTGGGCGGCAGGCACAGGCCGGTAGCGCACTCCCTTCAGGGCCAGCGGAATCAAAGCGATGATGATCAAGGCATTGAAAATCACGGCCGACATGATCGCACTTTCGGGAGTGTGCAACCGCATGATGTCCAGCGCCTTCAGCGCCGGATAGGTGGTGGCGAACGCGGCGGGAATAATCGCGAAGTATTTGGCTACGTCATTGGCGATGCTGAACGTGGTCAAGGCCCCGCGCGTCATCAGCAATTGCTTGCCAATCTGGACGATCTCCAACAGCTTGGTCGGGTTCGAATCAAGGTCGACCATGTTGCCCGCCTCTTTGGCGGCCTGCGTTCCGCTGTTCATGGCTACGGCCACGTCGGCCTGGGCGAGCGCGGGAGCGTCGTTCGTGCCGTCGCCCGTCATCGCCACCAGCCGACCTCCTTGCTGGTACTCGCGAATCAATTTGAGCTTTGTTTCGGGCGTGGCTTCAGACAGGAAATCATCGACCCCCGCCTCAGCGGCGATCGACGCCGCCGTGAGCGGGTTATCGCCGGTGATCATAATGGTCTTGATGCCGCCGCGGCGCAGCTCGGCGAAGCGTTCTTTGATGCCGCCTTTGACAATGTCTTTGAGTTGCACCACTCCCAACACGCGTTGTCCCTCGGCCACCACCAGCGGCGTGCTGCCGGTCTTGGCGAGTTGATCCACCGTGGCGCGCACATTGGCCGGAAACGTGCCGCCCTGGGCCGCTACGTAGCGTTCCAGGGCGTCGGCGGCGCCCTTGCGAATCTCGCGATGATCCATGTTCACGCCGCTCATGCGCGTCTGCGCCAAAAACGGCACGAACGTGGCGCCTAACGTATGGATTTCCCGTGCGCGGATCGCATATTCCCGTTTGGCCAGCACGACGATACTGCGCCCCTCAGGCGTTTCGTCGGCAAGCGAGGCCAATTGGGCCGCGTCAGCCAGTTCCTGCGGTTTGACCCCTTCAGCGGGAACGAACGCCGCGGCCTGGCGATTGCCCAACGTGATCGTGCCCGTCTTATCCAACAGCACCACATCCACATCGCCAGCAGCTTCCACGGCGCGGCCCGACATGGCAATCACGTTCGCCGCGCTCAGACGGTGCATGCCCGCGATGCCGATTGCGGACAAGAGTGCGCCGATCGTGGTCGGAATCAAGCAGACCAGAAGCGCTGCCAGCACGGTGACCGTAATCGGCTGCCCCTGGCCGGCGGCGATGACGCTATACATCGAATACGGCAAGAGAGTGGCCGTCGCCAGCAGAAAGATGATTGAAAGGCCGGCCAGCAGAATGCTCAGGGCAATCTCGTTGGGAGTCCGCTGCCGCTTGGCGCCTTCAACCATCGCGATCATGCGGTCCAGAAAGCTTTCGCCGGGCTGCGCGGTGACGCGCACGATCAACCAGTCGGACAAGACCTTCGTGCCGCCGGTGACGGACGATCGATCGCCGCCGCTTTCGCGAATCACCGGAGCGCTTTCGCCCGTGATGGCGCTTTCGTTGACGCTCGCCACCCCTTCGATCACTTCGCCGTCGGCGGGGATCAAATCTCCCGCCTCGACGAGCACGACGTCATTAAGTTTTAGATAGGAGGCAGGCGTCTGTTCGTAGGCCGAATTGTGGCGCTCTTCGACGAGCAGCTTGGCGATGGTTTCCGTGCGGCTTTGTCGCAGCGCGTCGGCCTGCGCCTTGCCGCGACCTTCAGCCAGCGCTTCGGCAAAGTTTGCGAACAGCACCGTGAACCAGAGCCAGATCGAGACGGCCAGAATGAATCCGGCCGGCGCTTCTCCTTCTCCGCCGAGCGCATGCACCCAGAGGATCAGGGTCACGATCCCGCCGACGAACACGGTGAACATCACCGGGTTCCGCACTTGCGTGCGCGGCGAGAGCTTGCGAAACGATTCGACGATCGCGCGGCGGAAGATTGCCGCGTCGAACATCGGGATTTCTTTGGGGGTGGCAGTCATCTGTGCGATACCTGTAAAAGCGACGGTTATCGAGCCGTCATCATCAATTCTTCAGCAATCGGCCCCAAGGCCAGGGCCGGAATGAACGTCAAGGCGCCGACGATAATTACGACGGCAATCAGCAATACGATGAACAGCGGCGTGTGCGTAGGCATGGTGCCGGCGCTGACCGGTACGATCTTCTTCTTGGCCAGCGAGCCGGCAATGGCCAACGCGGGGACCATCACCCAGAACCGGGCGAACAGCATCGCCAGGCCCAAAGCCGTGTTGTAGAAGGGCGTGTTCGCGTTCAAGCCCGCAAACGCGCTGCCGTTGTTGTTGCCCGCCGACGAAAAGGCATACAGCACCTCGCTAAAGCCATGCGTGCTCGGATTAAAGATCGTCGCCTTCCCCTGCGGCGTAACCACGGCGACCGCCGTGCCGACCAGCACGACCGCGCAAGGAACCAGGATGCCGATCGAGGCCATTTTCATTTCGTAGGCTTCGATCTTCTTGCCCACGTATTCGGGTGTCCGGCCGACCATCAGCCCGGCGATGAACACCGCCACGATGGCGAACAACAGCATGCCATACAGTCCCGAGCCGACGCCGCCGTAAATCACCTCGCCCAATTGCATCAACCACATCGGAATGGCGCCGGCCAATGGTGTGTACGATTCGTGCATCGAATTCACCGAACCGTTGGATGCGGCCGTCGTGGCCGTCGCCCAGAGCGCCGAATTGACCACGCCGAAGCGAGTTTCCTTGCCTTCCATGTTGCCGCCGGCTTGTTGATTGCTGGCCGCAAGGTCCGCGCCCAGTTCAGCCAGTTGAGGCGTTCCTCGCTGCTCCAAGAGCACGCAGGGAATCAGCAGCGCTGTAAAGATAATCGTCATCGCCGCCAATAGGGCCCAGCCTTGGCGCGTGTCGCCGACCATCACGCCGAACGTGTAGCACAGCGCCGCCGAGATCACGAGGATCGAGAGCAACTCCAACAGGTTGGTAAGCGGCGTCGGATTCTCGAACGGATGGGCCGAGTTGACGTTGAAGAAACCGCCGCCATTCGTGCCCAGTTGTTTGATCGCGGTTTGCGAGGCTGCGGGCCCCATCGGCAGCGTCTGCTCGGTAACGACCACGGTCTCCATGATTGGATTTCCGTCGGCGTCTTTGAGCGGCTGGCCGTCTTCGCCCAACTTGGGCTGTTCGTAACTCGCCGGTTGCAGGAGCGAAACGGTCTGATAGGGCTGGAAGTTCTGCACCACTCCCTGGGACACGAGCAGCACTGCCACAACCACCGACATCGGCAACAGGATATAGAGCGTCGACCGCACCAGGTCGACCCAAAAATTGCCGATCGTTTCCATCGAACGTCGGCTGAGACCGCGGATGAACGCTACGAGCGACGCCATGCCCGCGGCGGCCGAGACGAAGTTCTGCACCGCGAGCCCGAGCATCTGGGTCAGATAGCTCAGGGTCACTTCGCCGCCGTATCCTTGCCAGTTTGTGTTGGTGGCGAAACTGACCGAAGTATTGAACGACGAGTCAGGCGTTACCGGACCGAGCCCTTGAGGATTCAGCGGTAGCGAGGCCTGAAATCGTTGCAGCAAGTAAACGGCAACGAAGCCGGCGGCGCTAAACCAAAGCATGGCGGCGGCGTACGTAGTCCAGCGCATTTCGGCCGCCGGATCGACGCCGCAAAGGCGATACGTCAAGCGCTCGACGGGGCGAAACGCCGCATCAAGCCACGTCCGCCGCCCCTCATAGACGGCGGCCATGTAGGCGCCAAGCGGCTTCGCCAGCAGGAGCAATAGGCCCAAGTAGAGTGCTAATTGAAACCAGCCATTGGCGGTCATGAAAACTTCTCCGGCCACAACAAGGCCACCGTGAGATAAATGAACAGGCCGACGGAAACGATCGTCGCCATCAGGTGAATCCAGCTCATTGTGTGTTTCCTTAGAGATGATCGAATAGGTAAACCAAAGCGCCCGTCGCCAGGAAGAAGCCCAAGCCGAGCATCATGTACCATGCGTCCATCGGTCGAATTCTCCGTCGCTACGTCAATTCTTCAGCCGCTCGAACAACCCGTATGACAGGCCGATGCCTGCATCTGCCGTCTGCTGGCGTGTCCGCATTCACGCCTGGGATCTGGCGGCCTACCCTCTTCCAAAATTGAAACAAATCCTGCGTCAAGATGTCGTTAATTGTCCGCCGGAGCGCATTAAGAAAACATAAAGACGCGATCTAGCGGCCGAACGACGCTTGCGGGCAGCTCGTGGCTGCGATCAGCCGCTCTTATGCTCGCCCCAGCCGAAGCAATAGGCATACCGTTGACAGCGGCTCAGCCGGCCAACCGGCTTGCCGGCCTCCTGCTATCTGACCTTCTGCTTTTTTCGCGGCGCTCTCATTTTTTCCCCTTAACCAGGACTCGCGAATCCAACACGCTTGTCGGACGATTCCGCACACCCGCATGTGCCGAATCGCTCGCTTGCTGCATTGCCGCCCGATCGAGCCGCTTGCGGCGCCGCTCGCTTGGCCTTCTCTGGCGGAGGAGGACCGAGCGGCGGGCCGCAAGCTGCATCGATCCTTGGTTCGTCGCGACTCGCATTCGCCGGTTAGTAGGCAACATACGTTCGGGCGACGAGAGTCCACGCGAAATAGGCGAGCAACATCGCAATCCCGATAATCGGGTAGGCTTCAATCAGCGCCTGCCGCCAACCGACCCGTGGCGAACGAGGCGCTCGCCGGGCAACCTTTCTCGAACGAGAAAAGCTGTGATTGAAACTCTTTGTACGGCCTAGGATCTCCGGCGATATCATTGCCGTTCGCATCATCGTCATTGTTTTCCTCCTGTCGCAGACGACCAACGGCCGCGTTGATCTCTGACAACTCTTGCTATCGCTCTCTTGCGTCACGTTCGTTGTGCCGCTGAAGACAATGCTATGTTTCAACGCGTCAAAAAGGGCTCAAATCTACGAAACGCCGCATCAAGAAAACGTTAATCTCGTGCGACCGATGTAAGACGGCGTGTGCTTGGATTAAGCCGGCCAGATAGGCGCGTCTCGCTCGGCGCCTCGTTGCTGAAGGCTGCTTGCCGCCACTGTTGTTCCAGTTCGGCGACGCCGTTCAGACCATAGCAGTCGCGCAGCGCCGCGTCGTAACCTGCTTGCCCAGCGAGATGCACGAAGCGCACGAATTCGGCGGGCGTCCGCCGGTCAACGAGGAACTTGACAAGCGACAAGCTCTGGCCGTAGAAGATCAGCGTACGTTTCCCGTTCAAAGCGGTATTCTCGGCCAGCACTTCGCCCAACGGCAGCACGCCGCCCGTCTTGCAGGCCATTTGCAAATCGCCCAAGTGCAGCGTTTGTTTCTGTTGCGGGTCGGCCAGCAGCGCGATTCCTTCATCGGCCCAAAGGGGCAATTCCGAGTGCGCAAACGCATCCGCTAACACCACGTGCGTGAGCTCATGAGCGAGCACGCCTTGAAACCAGCCCGGCTGATCGGCGCGGATGTCGATCCGCCGCACGATCACGCGCCCCGCATCTCGATCGATGCGAGTCACTCCCAAGGTAGATGCCCCTTCATGTCCAACGGCCTCGGCATAGCCGTCGGCGCTTGCGTGCAACACCAGGTCGCACCTGGGCGACCAGGCCGCTGCATGATCGTCGCCTAGCCATTTTCCGCGCAGCGAGTTCTGCAATCGTTCGCATTGATCCGCCCAATACAGGGCGTCGGACCGCTTGCTCAAACCGAAGATCCGCAGGTTTTGCGTCTCAATGACATTCAATCGTCCTTGGCGGACGATTTGCGGCGGGCTGGGGTAGCCGCTCGATTTGCTTGCAACGCGCGCATGACCGCTAGCGTCGGCCGCTTCGGCTTGCGACCAGATTTCCAAAGACAAACAGATCGACAGCATGGCAGCCAACATCCGGCAGCTTGCCGGTGGCATTCCTTTGAGGATCATATCGTTTCGCCCGGCGGGCGCTCCATCTTCGCCTGTTCCGGTCCGAGCAGATGATTTCACGAATCATCGCTCCTGCTCGAAATCGCGGCGTGATGAATCCTAAAGCGGCGCGGATTAAAGAAGGCTCAAATCCGAGGAGCCTCGCATTAAGAAAGCGTCAAGACCGCTTGGACGGATATCCGGCGGCGGGGCTGGGCCGAGCAAAGGATCGGCGTGTTTCATTGCATCCGAGGGCGCGGATGGCTACGCTCAGTGGCGAACAAGAAAAAGTGATTTTCCGGCTCTGCCACAACTACCCCTACTCTCTAGAGAGGCCCCATCACGATGAAGTGGAAGCTTGCAGTCGCAATCGCGTTGCTGGTATGCGTTAATCGGCTGCCAGCAGCTCATCCAGCGCGGGCTGATGAAGAGGCCGTTTTGCCCAAGGCCTGCATCGACGGCAAGGGGCCGGGCTGGCGAGAACTGGGTGAGAAAGACTTCGTCAACGTCAATTGCGACCCGGAAACCTGGTCGTGGAAAGATGGCGTCGCTCATTGCACCGGCAAACCGGTCGGCGTGATTCGCAGCCAAGAGCCAATCACGAACTTCGAACTTGTGGCACAGTGGCGACACCTCAAATCGGCCGGCAACTCGGGAATCTTTGTCTGGACGATCCCCGACTCGCTCAAGGAACTCCCTCCGAACAAATTGCCGCAAGGCATAGAAGTGCAGGTGCTCGATCTGGGATACAAGGAACAATATGAAACTAGATCGGGCAAGAAAGCCGATTGGTTCACCACGCATGGCGATGTGTTCTCCGTCGGCGCCGCCAAGATGCAGCCATTTCCGCCGATCTCGCCCGACGGGCGGCGCAGCTTCCCTCGCAAAGAGCTGACCAAAGGGGTCGGCGAGTGGAACCACTATTACGTCCGCGCGATCAATGGCGAAGTCCGCCTGTGGGTCAATGGAGAGGAAGTTTCCGGCGGGACCGCCTGTGAACCTCGCACCGGCTATCTCTGCCTCGAGTCGGAAGGATCGCCCGTCGAGTTCAAGAACTTGCGTATTCGCGAGCTGCCCTAGCCCTCGCGACGAGCGGCATCATCGCGTAGGTTATGCTTTAGCATAACGTTTTGAACCGCAACCACACGGCCCGTTGAAATCTTGCCATGGCAACAAGATCCGCGGCATTAATAGCGTAAGGTATCACATATATCATCGTTATGCTAAAGCATAACCTACGAGGTTTGCAACGGAGATGGATGATTAACACACGTAACCGTTGGATCGTTCGCATCGCGGCATGTTTGCTAGCGTACCTGCCTGCAGAGCTCATTACTGCGAAAGAACTGCCGGCATCTGACGCCCCCTTTCCCGGCGCACGCAGTTCGTGGAACGGTTACGACCGCTATGATTTTGTGGTCGCTGGCAAACCGGTGTTGGTCGTCGCGCCCAAGCAACCGGCGCCGGGCAAACCATGGGTGTGGCACGGCGAATTCTTCGGACACAAACCCGCCCCCGATATTGCGCTCTTGGGCAAAGGATTTCACATTGTCTATACGAGCGTGCCCGACATGCTCGGTTGCCCCGACGCAGTGGCGAATTGGAATGCTTTTTATAAAGAATTGACGGAACGCTACGGCTTCGCACCGAAAGCTGCGCTCGTGGGTCTAAGTCGGGGCGGGCTGTACGTCTACAACTGGGCGGCGGCCAATCCTGACAAGACGGCCTGTATTTACGCCGACGCGGCGGTTTGCGATTTTAAAAGCTGGCCGGGCGGTAAAGGGCAAGGCAAAGGCAGCCCGCGCGATTGGCAGCTGGTGTTGGAACGTTACGGCTTCAAAAATGATGCCGAAGCCTTGGCTTACGACAAAAACCCAATCGACAATCTGGAACCGCTCGCCAAAGCCCGCGTTCCGTTGTTGCACGTGTACGGCGACGCCGACGATGTCGTGCCTTGGGACGAAAACACCGGAGTGGTGGCCGATCGATATCAGAAGCTCGGCGGCGATATCATGCTCATCGCCAAACCCGGCGTGGGCCATCACCCGCACGGCTTGGAGGATTCGACCCCGATCGTCGATTTCATCAGCTTCCACGCAGGCGCGGCGGCAGGCGGCTATCGCACGTCGAAGGTCTCGGGCTGGAATGTGGCCGCCAGCGATCGGCTGTACGAACAAGACGCAGCGATGGCGGAGCATGCCCTCGAGTTACTCCGCGGGCAACTGACCGAAGTTGCCCGGCTAATGCCCGCAGGACGTTTAGAAAAGCTGCGCGCCGTGCCGCTCTGGCTCTCGCCCACGCCCGCCGGCGGGAAGGCAAGCGGCGAATATCATCCCAGCGCCGACTGGCTCCGCGAGCACGGGCGCAACGCGGCGATGGCCAAAAGCATCGAGTTTACGAACGTCGCGATCTTCGATCAGGAAATCCGTCGCATGCCGATGATGGCCCTGCACGAGTTGGCCCATGCCTATCACGATCGCGTACTGGGCTTCGATAATCCCGAGATTGAAGCGGCCTATCGCCAGGCGGTCGCCAGCAAGTCGTATGAGGCGATTAAACGCTCCAACGGCAACGTCGAGCGCGCCTATGCCCTGACGAATGCCAAGGAATACTTTGCCGAAACGACCGAAGCGTTCTTTGGCCGCAACGATTTCTTTCCCTTCACGCGCGATGAGTTGCGGCAGCACGATCCCAAAATGGACAAGCTGCTGGAGCGCATCTGGCTCGGCAAAAACTAAAGGCGACCATGGGCGCCAGGGCCGCGGCGCTGCTGGCAATGTGTTTTATGAAAATCACCGGCATCAGAGTTTATCAGGTCGATCTCCCACTCAAGGAAGGGAGCTACAAATGGTCGGAAGGCAAAAGCGTCGCCGTGTTCGATAGCACGGTGGTCCGCGTCGAAACCGACGCGGGCATCGCCGGCCATGGCGAAGTCTGTCCGCTTGGGCCGGTCTACCTGCCCGCCTACGCGCGCGGCGTTCGGACGGGGCTCGAAGAAATCGGCCCCCAGTTGATCGGCGAAGATCCCACGCAGTTGTCGATGCTCAATCGTAAGCTCGATTACCTGCTCAAGGGGCATCCCTACGTCAAATCGGCCATCGACATTGCCTGTTGGGACATTCTCGGCCAGGCCGCCGGCATGCCTGTTTGCCACTTGCTGGGCGGCCGCTACGGCGAAGACTTTGTGCTCTACAGGGCCATCTCGCAACGACCGCCGCAAGAGATGGCCGAGAACGTGGCCGGTTATCGCGCCGAAGGCTATCGCCGTTTTCAGTTGAAGGTCGGCGGCGATCCACAGGATGATATTGAGCGCATTCTCGCCGTTCGTGCGGTGCTGGAACCCGGCGATAAGCTCGTGGCGGATGCCAATACCGGTTGGCTGATGCACGACGCGGCGCGCGTGGTGCATGCCGTACGAGACGTCGACGTTTACATCGAGCAGCCTTGTGCGACCTACGAGCAATGCCTGGCGATCCGCCAACGTACGCCGCTGCCGTTCGTGCTGGACGAAGTCATCGACTCGGTCGACATGATCCTACGCGCGGCGGCCGACAAGGCCATGGACGTCGTCAATATCAAGATCAGCAAGTTCGGCGGCCTGACGAAAGCCAGGCAAGCGCGCGACTTGTGCATCTCGCTGGGCATCGCCATGACGCTCGAGGACAGTTGGGGCGGAGACATTGTGACCGCGGCCATCGCCCATCTCGCGCACAGCACGCCGAGCGAGTATTTGTTCACCTCGACAGACTTCAATAGCTATGTGACCCAACCGATCGCCGACGGCGCTCCAGAGCGCGCCGGGGGTCGCCTGGCCGCATCGACGGCGCCCGGGTTAGGCATTCAGCCGCGCTGGGATGTGCTGGGAGAGCCCGTCTGGAGTTGTTGAGTATAAACGGCAAGCTATTGAGAAAGCTGACAATCAAGAAAGCAGGCAGTTGATGTTCTACAACGTGCGTCGCATTCTATGGACGATGGCGGCGATGGCGATCGCGCTGCCGGCCCAGCGATTGTTTGCTGAGGTCGTCTCGTTCCACATTAAAAGTCGGCAGCCGTATACCGAAGGAAAGACATTTGGCGAGCGGGGCGCGTATGAACAGTGGCGCGGCGACGTGCGCTTTGCGGTCGATCCGAGCGCGGCGGCGAATGCACAGATTGTCGATCTCGAGTTGGCGCCGCGCAATGCTCAGGGGCGCGTGGAGTTTTCCGCCGACTTGGAGATTCTGGCGCCTAGCGACCTATCCAAATCAAATGGCGCCGTGTTTTATGAAGTCAATAATCGCGGTAATCGCACTTGCCTAGGGCAATTCAATGGCGGCGCCGACGACTTTCTGTTCCGTCAAGGCTTCATCGTCGTGTGGAGCGGTTGGATCGCCGAAACGTTGCCGGGCGGCGATCGCTTGCGTTTAATGGCGCCTATCGCCACGCAAGACGGCCAGCCAATCCGCGGGCTGGTGCGAGCGGAGATGACGCCCGACCAACCGGCTGAGCGCCTCAACATTGCTCAGTGGGCCAATCAAGGCAGTTATCCACCGACCGAGCGTGGCCTGGCGGAAGCGACGCTGAGTTGGCGCTTGCGCGAGAAGGACTCGCGAGTTCCTATTCCCCGCTCTCAGTGGCGCCTGGAGCAACGTTCGATCGATGCCGAAGGCAACCGCGGCCAACTTCCGCTGATCGAAATGACGCTCGCCGGCGGTTTTCAGCCGGGCTACATCTACGAGTTGATCTATGAGGCCGAAGGGCCGATCGTGCAAGGTCTCGGCCTGGCGGGCATTCGCGATCTGGTTTCTTGCTTGAAGAACGATCGCAGCCAGCGCAACCCGCTGCGCCTGGCCGACGGCGCGCCGGCCGCCCAATTCGCCTATGGCTTCGGCACCTCGCAAAGCGGCCGCTGCCTGCGAATGTTTCTCTACGATGGCTTCAATGCCGATGAGCAGGGCCGGCAGGTCTTCGACGGCGTCATGCCGCACGTCGCCGGCGCCGGGTTGGGCTTTTTCAACCATCGCTTTGCTTCGCCGACGCGGCACAACGCCCAGCATGACAACCACCTTTACCCGGCCGACGTGTTTCCCTTCACCTATGGCGACGAGCAGGACCCTTTCAGCGGCAGGACCGATGGCATCTTGCGAAAGTCGCGCGCCGGCGGCGTCGTGCCGAAGGTGATGCATACGCAATCGTCGTCGGAGTATTGGCATCGTAGCGGTTCGCTGGTGCACACCGACCCGCTCGGCAAACGCGACGCTGAACTTCCGCCCGAGGTGCGCATCTATACGTTCGGCGGCTGCCAGCACGGCCCCGGCAACGGCGAGCCGGGCCAGCGCGCCAGTGGTCAACTGCCGGCGAGCCCCGCCGATTATCGACCGTTGCTCCGAGCGTTGCTGATGGCGCTCGATGCTTGGGTCCGCGAAGGGCGCGAGCCGCCCGACAGTGTCTATCCACGCTTATCGGATGGCACCTTGGCGCCCTGGCAGGAACTGCACAGCGGCTGGCTGGCGCTGCCCGGCGTCCGCTATCCGCAGGTGATCCAGCAGCCGGAGTATCTCGATCGCGGTCCTGAGTTTTTCACTCTCCGCCGCACTTCGATCGAGCCGCCTGCCAGCCGCGGGCAGTACGTCGTGCGCGTGCCGGCCTACGGGCCGGATGACAACGAACGTGGCACGCTGCTGTTGCCCGCCGTTTCCGTGCCGGCGGGGACCTATGTGAGCTGGAACCTGCGACATCGCACGATCGGCGGCGAGAACGAATTGCTCTCGCTCTCGGGCGGTTACGTTTCTTTCGCCAAGACGGCCGACGAGCGTCGTGCCGCGGGCGATCCGCGGCCCGCGCTGTTGGAGCGCTATCGCGACTTCGACGATTACCAGCAGCAGTTCCTGGTCGCCGCCCGCCAATTGGCCGCAAAGCGTTATCTGCTCGAAGAAGACCTGCCGCGACTCGTAACCGCCGCAGAGAAGAAGCGGCCGCTGTTTGAGCCATGAGGCCTTAGGGTCCAATAAAGCTAAACTGTAAAGTTTCCTGCGGGCGGGGCTCGCCTCTTCATCGCTCATCGCTGGTTGGCTCTTGCTGGCCGGAGATTTTTGGGTAAGCTGGGTCTTTCCTCGCTTGCTTCCCGGCGACGGCCATTGCCCACAGCGCGGCAGACTTGTCGTCACGCGAGCAGCAAGGTGCTGGCTAGCAGGCAGTTAGGACAGGTAGCTCAGTTGGTAGAGCAATGGACTGAAAATCCATGTGTCGCCGGTTCGATCCCGGCCCTGTCCACTCGGCGGTAAACCAAACCGCAACGAGACTTGCGGAAACACGAACTCCCCTGTTTTCAGGGGCGTTTTTTGTTGAGATGTAGCCAATCTCGGCCCAAGAGCTTTTTGGAGCTTGTCGGCGACGCGCCCTTGCATCGTCGGCAGCACGTATTCAGCAGCTCGTGAGACCTGATTGCCAGCGCCTTCGATGTGAAGGTTGGAGCGGCGACCGAATGGTGCGCCATGCGAGATAATCGCCCGAGCGCGGCGAGCTTTGTGATAGGCCGTCGTCTCTTTTCTTCCGGGCTAGCGTCAGCATGCTGGCCCATTCAGGGCGGGTTGTGACGATTCTGACAGTTGCGCCGATCGCGACCGTGGGCGGCTCGTTTTACTCCCCTCGCTCTGCGTGCGGCATGACGTAGCTTTTCAGTGCCTTGCCGGCGCCCGTTTGCGCCATGCTGGCCGGGGTTGTCACTTATATGCGAGGTCAAATAATGTCCATTCTTGTCGTTGATGATGACGCGGTGAGTCGCGATGCGATAGCGCACGCACTCGGGCAGGCAGGTTACGAGGTCGTTACCGCCGCCGACGGTTGGCAGGCGTTGGATATCCTCATTCATAGCAACTGCCAATTGGTGATCACGGATTGGCTGATGCCGGAAATCAACGGAGTTGGCCTATGTCGAATGATTCGCGGCCTCGATTACGGGCGCTACATCTACGTCATTGTCACCTCATCGCTCAGCGATCCGCGAGACGCAATTCTGGCCGTCTCATCCGGCGCGAATAATTTCGTCGCAAAGCCATTCGATCGGCAGGAACTGCTCGATGCGGTAGCACAAGGCGAATTGGTGATTCAAACGACGAACGACAGCCGGCCCGTGGAAGCAGCCGCCTGCAGTCGGTAGTCAAGCGTGTTCACCAGGCACAAGGTGGCCGCGGCAAAGAACTGGCCCACGAAGTTGATGCGCCCCGTGTGCCGGCTGGGCGGGCGCGCGCCTTTTGCTCGCTAGCGACACTTGCTAGCAGGCGCACTGCGGCTCTGGCTCCGGAAGGAATTCCTGAGTCCATAGATGTCCATTTTCGCAACGGAACGTCGCGACGACAGCGCGCCGCTCCTGATCGATCTCAAAGGGAATCAAACAGCCGCCAGGCTCGGAGCACAAGCTGCAGTGCGGCGAAAGGTTGGCCGGGTTCGGGATGCTCTCTCGCAGCCAGTTGAAATTAATCGTCATTACTCGCCTTTTCGTGTCCGTCAGTCCCGATGTCCATGAACGTAACGAATGGGCAGTCGCCTGGCGAGACCGGTTTCATTACAACGCCGACAGCGCAGCGATGCTAGCGGGTGGTTCGGACGGTCGGCGCATCCGCATTGCGAATTCTAATCGGCTTCTTTGCGCCCAATGTCCGAGAATTCCGGGCGGTACTTGACCAGCCCTGACCGAAGATCCGCGGGTCTGCCTTTCAGCCACACAACCTGAAACGCGTCGTCCTCGGGGCCTGTGAACTCGCTGGCGATGTTGGATTCGGCGGCGGGCCTGAAACCGAAACGGGCATAAAAGGCCGGATGGCCGAGCAGGCACACAAACGGACAGCCGCGGTCGGCAAGCATCGCCAGCCCGCGCTCGACAAGTCGGCTGCCGATTCCGCGGCGCTGAAACGCGGGCAAGACCGATAGAGGCCCCAAACCCATGCCGACAATGGACTCGCCATCGTTTTCAAGGGCGACGGGCGAAAACAGCACATGGCCGACGACTTTGCCATCGCATTCGGCGAGCAACGACAGCAACTCGCAGCCTGAGCGGCGCAGATGCTCGATTAAACTCGCCTCGCCGTGGTGTCCGAACTCGGACGATGCAAACGCCGCTTCAGTAACCACGCCGATTTGTGCCGCATCTGCAGAGCTTTCTGGCCGGAGCAAAACCGACGCCAATTGATTCACGGATAGATCTCCGTTCGGGTCAACGTCATCCTTCGATTACGTACAGAGCCGCTCGGGAAACCAGGTTTTGAATCGGTGAGATTGCCGGCTGACGACGTTTGCCTTTCATGAGTTCTCTCGAATTCCAATACCTTGAGTTGTTAGAGCAATTCCCCCTGCCACACCGTTACGGCCTGGCCGCCCAAGACCACGCGGTCGCCCTTCAGCCGCAGCCGGAGTACTCCGCCGCGGGCCGAGGCCTGATAGGCCATCAACTGCGTCTTACCGAGTTGTTCGGCCCAGTAGGGCGTGAGACAGCAATGGGCCGAGCCGCAAACCGGGTCTTCATTGACGCCCATATTGGGAGCAAAAAAGCGGGAAATGAAGTCGAAGCGTGGATCGTCGGAACGCGCAGTGACAATAACGGCCAGCGTCGGAATTTCTGCCAGCTTTTGGAAGTCGGGGCGAACGTTGCGAACGGCCGCCGCGGAGTCAACGACCGCAAGCAGGTAGTACTTCGATTTTCCGACAAAGACGGGCTCCACCCCTAACGCTCCGGCAAGCGGATCGCGCAACTCGCTCGGCTGAGCAGGCGTGGCTGGAAAGTCGAGTTCGATGAAATCGCCCGCTTGGGTGCACGTAAGCAGACCACCTCTCGTGGAAAATCGGAGCGATTGGTTCGCCGTGGCGATGCCCGCCGACCACAAGGCGTGGGCCGTAGCCAGCGTTGCGTGACCGCAAAGATCGACCTCGATGGTCGGGGTGAACCAACGCAATTCATAGTCAGCGCCAAGCCGCCGGACGAATGCCGTTTCCGAGAGGTTCATCTCGGCGGCGACGGCTTGCATCCATGCCGGGTCGGCTTCGTCCTCGAGCCAACAAACTGCGGCAGGATTGCCGGCAAACGGGCGGTTGGCAAATGCATCGACTTGCCAACATTTCACTCTCGGCATGGTGCGACTCGCTGACTCGGGGCTGGCAGGGGTACGATCGATCTCGTCCAATACGACAAGATAACCGCCGCGGAGGTTCGCTGCCATTCGCTTCTCGCGGCGGCGCGCGACGGATGCATTCCAGGCGCCGCTCGGTGCGAGCTTCGACCGGCGCGAATGCCGCACAGCGCGTCGCGCATCAGGCGAGCCGCATGCTAGGTGCGTTTGGCTGCGGAGTGGCTTGTACGCTGTGAACCAACAGCGCGAGTTGAGGGAGCGAATCGGCTGACATCTTCTCAAATACTGCGGCTCGCCGCGCCTGGGCCGTCCGCATGCCGATGCCTAGCCGTTTCGCGATCGACTTGCAAGGAACGTCTTCGAGCATCATGTCCATGACCTGACGTTCTTCGTCGCTCAAGGAACATAGCCTGCGTTGGATATCGTCGAACTTTTGAGCATGCTCATGGTGTTTGGCATCCAACGCCAGCGCATCGCGGATCGCTTCCCAAAGTTCGTGTTCGCGGCTGGGCTTTTGCAAGAATGTCAATACGCCGGCGCGTAGCGCGAAGACGGCCATCGGAACATCGCCATAGGCGGTCATTACGATCACTGGAATCTGGCTGTTGCGCTCGCGCAACTGGCGATACAGTTCGAGGCCGCTCATGCCTGGCATCCGGACGTCGAGCACCAGGCAGCCGCGTCGAGAAACGTCGAAAGCCTGCAGAAACGCCTCAGCCGACGCAAAGGTTTCGATCAACGCAGGCAAGGATCGCACCAGGGCGGCGACAGCCTCTCGGCTGCCGTCATCATCATCCACAATAAATACGGTGGGCAGCTCCATCGTCGCTGTCGCTCTGTGGTTTCAAGGGCAATTGCAAGCAGAATGTCGCCCCGTTCCCCGGCGAGGACGACGCGAACAAATGCCCCCGGTGGGCTTGGGCGATTGACCGGCAGATGGCCAGGCCTATACCCATGCCATTTGCCTTGGTCGTATAAAACGGCTCGAAGATCTTTTCCGCACGATCCTCGGAAAAGCCGACGCCCGCATCTTCGATGGCAAGCTCGACGCAGCTCCATTCGATAAGCGCCGTGCGAATAGATAACCGCCGGCGAGAAGCAGGCGTTTCGGCCATGGCATCCATCGCATTGCGCACGAGGTTCACGATCACTTGGGCGATCTGTACGTCATCTCCGACCACCCGAGGCACGACGTCGCTGAGGTGGACTTCCAGGCGAATTTTTTGGCGTCGAATTTCTGACGCCAACATTTCCAGGGTTTCTTGCACCAGATCGTTGAGGCCGAACTGCGCCTCTTTTACCTCGGCGTTCCGGCGAGCCAATCTTGCCAAGCGATGGATGATGGCGGCAACCCGGTTCGCCTGTTTGGAAATCTGCGCTGTCCAGTGCATCAAATCCGCGGGCATCAGCGGCGAATCCGCTTGCAGCGCTTTCTGACACGCGCTGGCGAACGTGGAGATGGCATGCAGAGGCTGACGAATTTCGTGGGTGATGCCGGTCATGAATTCGCCCAGGGTATTCAACCGGGCTGCGTGGGCCAATTCGGCATCGCGGCGCTGCAACTCCTCTTCGATCCTTTTGCGCTTGGTAATATCACTGACGGTCAGGAGAGCGCCGGAGAACTTGCCTGTCTCGTCAGAGGTCGGCGCCGCCGAAACAAGGGCCAGTAATTCCTTCCCTTCGCCAACGTAAAAACGTATTTCCGCAGGTTCGGCCAGAGGGCGTCGCAATTGCAGCAGCGACTGGAGAGGAAACGCATCGGATTCCTTTGCAATGAATTCGAACAGGCTGCGCCCAAGCATCTCGCCGGGGCGCGAACTCAGCATTTCGGCCATTCGCCGATTGACGAACATCGTCTGCCAGTTTGCGTCGAGCCGCCAGATGCCATCATTGACGGATTCGACAATCTCGCGGTAGGCGACCTCGTTGTGTAGCAGGGTCCTGGTCGTCCGGCACTGCTCAGTGATATCAATTGCCACGCCCATGCCGCCGATCTTTCGTCCATCGACGGCATAGGCCGGCGAGTTGTGACAGTGCAACACGACGCCATCCAGTTCGATGGCTTCGCTGAATTCCTGACCGGCGGCGGCACATCGCGCCACGCGCAGCAGTTCGGGTTGATGGCGGCACAGCTCAAAGATCGACTTTCCAACGGCATCGCGCGGTAAAAGCCCGAGCGATTTCATTCCTCCGCCTTCCGCCGAATTGACAATTCCGTCGGCATTCAACGCATACAGGATGATTGGCGCACCGGAGACGACGGCTCTCAGCCACGCCTCATGATCGTTCAGCGCCGCCACCGCCGCGGCGCGGCCGGTAACATCGACTGCGGCTCCAATCACGCCGATCAGTTCGCTGCTCTCCGAGCGAACCGCCGTATAATTGCACTCAAAGACCAGGCCTCGGCACTTCAGCTCAATGCGCAGATTTTCGCCCTGCAAGGCTCGATGGATGGCGGAGAGCACCTCGGGTTCGTCAGCAAAGACTTCCTGCGCCCGGCGGCCCAGAATATCGCTGGGGTCGAGCCCTAGAGCGGCATGCCCTTGCCCGCTCGCCAGGAGAATCCGGCCACACGGATCGAGAGCGAACAGAATGACTGGCGCAATCGACGCCGTCGTCTCGAGTAACTGGCAAGAATCGGCTGCGAACGCTGGTTGAAGTCGCTTATCGCCCGCGGCGCCAGTCGGCAGCGGAGGGCGAGAGCGTTTCTTGCCGCCATTCACGCAAGCCGATGCCGTTACGCTCGTTACCCAATGACGGCCGTCCCCTGGAAGGACTTGTGAGGAAATTTCAAACGGCTGACAATTCGCAGCGAGCGCGCAGTCGTTGATCCCGCCGGCGTGCGCAATATGGCAGATCAGGGCTTCCACGGGTTATTCCTTGAAACCGCCCCTCATGAGCCAGTTTCAGCCCTGCAAACGCGGAGCGCAGCGGGTGACTCTCTAAAACCGTCGTTGCATCTGCCATCGAGAGCTTACAAAGCCGGCAAGCAGGACGCTCTAGCTAAGATGTTCCTTAAAGCCGACTGCAGCTCAGATTGCGCTAGATTTATCGGTTCGCTGGATTATCCCAATGCAACAAAAAAATGACGACCCCCTGCATTCCCTCTTGAAAACATGCCGGTAAAGTCCGAACGCTTACCTGTGCTAGCACAACGGTTCCCGTGCTCATACTAGGGATTATGCTGGCCCGCGATCAGGCCGTTCGCGATTGTCAAAATCTGGCGGTAGCGAGGCGCCGCTGCTCTCTTCATGAGCGCCAGGCAATTAGATGGGACCGTCGTCCGTTCCGAGTTCGGGAAAGATCAAATCAGCGAGCAGGAAGGTCTCGCGGCGCAATCCCTCGGCGTCATGCCAAAGGCAAACAACGTATTCGCCGGAAAGGCGGTCGACGGTCATCCAAGGGCCGCCTGATCTATGTTGAACGACATCTCCGATGTCGATCTTTCTTTCGAGATCCATGCGATGGTGGGAGGAGCTCAAGACTATGTTTTCGCCTCCCTGCCAAACCGTTCACCCTTGCGCCGCCAGTGCCATGCGCGTGAGACCGATTTCTACGGCAAACGGTCCCCAAGCGGAGCCGAAGTAAATGCAATGCGGATCCACGTCCGCTGGGTACTCGACCGTACGAGTTTGTCCGATGATGACCTCGGGCAGACCCAAAGAGAGCTCACACTCGGAGAGCCACGTTTTCGCCCCGCCCGCAATCATGTTGGTCAACTCGCAGACGGCATCGGTGACGTCGGAGTTGATCTCATCGACTTGCAGGTCAAGCATGGCTGCGACGATCTTGAAAGCGAGGGGCGGGGAGACGCTCAAGGTCACGGCGCCGCTTGCTTTGCCAGTCAAGCGGATCTGACCAGTGATCTCATGGGCCGGAACGCCGCACCCTTTGAGCAAGATGCTCTTGCGCTGGATCTCGCAGCCCAGCGCGGTTCTGAACACGTTCTCCGCCGCCTTGGCGAAGGGCTCAATATAGTACGCTTCCATCGCGCTGGCGCCGCTTAGCTTCCCTTCCGCAAACGATAACAGCCGCTGCGCTCGAACGGGACTCGTTCGAACGCGTCATCGAGATTCATGGTGGTTTCCGCGCCGCCGAGGAACAGAAACCCATCGGGTTTCAGCACGCGGCGGACGCGAGCAAGAATCTGCTGTTTGACCGGCACATCGAAATAGATCAGCACGTTCCGCAGAAAGATAATGTCCATCGTCGGCAGAGCCGGCCAGGGAGTGATGAGATTCATTTGCCGAAACTCAATCATCGAGCGAATCTCATCCTTGAGCTGCCACTCGGCGCCTTGCTTTGTGAAGTACTTCAACAGCAACGGCGCCGGCAGACCTCGATTGACCTCCAGTTGATTGAACGTCCCTTTGCGGGCGCGATCTAAAACCGTGTTTGCCAGGTCGCTTGCCAGCAATTGCAATTTCCAATCTTTGAGGCTGGGCGAGTATTCGCGCAGCAACATCGCGATGCTGTAAGGTTCCTGGCCGGTTGAGCAGGCGGCGCACCAGATCTGTAACCTTCGTTCGTTGGCCCTGGCTGCCATCAGTTCCGGCAGGACTAACTTGCGCAGCGCCTCGAACGGCAACAAGTCGCGAAAGAACGAGGTCTCGTTCGTCGTCATCGCCTCGACCACTCGCACATGCCGCTTGCCGGCGCGGACCTCCTTCATGAGCTGCTCGACGTTGGGCAGCCCTTCGAGCTTCGCCAGCATCTGCAAGCGAGTTTCAATCAGATACTGCTTGTCGTGCTCCAGCACGATCGCCGATTGTTCGCGCACCAGCCCGCGGATGAAATCCAAATCGGACGGAGTGAGCTCTGAAGTCGTCATGTTGTGACCTCGAAGTTGTTGGCTTAGGCAGGCAGCGGCACGGCGCGCCCGAGCCGTACGCGGCGAATGATTTCCGTCGAAATCCGATCCAAGGGGAGCACCTGGTCGGCCAGTCCCGCCTTGGCGACGAATCCGGGCATGCCCCATACGACGCTGGTGGCTTCGTCCTGCGCCAGCACTTGCCCGCCGCGATCGCGAATGTTCTGACAACCGTTCAAGCCATCTTTACCCATTCCGGTCAGCACGACCGCCAGAACGGCGGCCCCATATACTTCCGCCACGCTGCGAAACAGCACATCGACTGCCGGACGGCAGGAATTCTCGGGCGTTGCCTGGTGTAAGCGCAGCCGCGTACCGGCCAAATCACGATTGAGCGCCATGTGAAAGTCTCCCGGCGCGACATACGCGTGTGCCGGCTCCAGGCGCTCTCCTGCGGCCGCTTCGCTGACGGCAATCTTCGACTGTGCGTTCAGCCGGTCGGCCATGGAGCGCGTGAACACGGGCGGCATGTGCTGCACGATCACGATGGGCACGGGAAAATCGGCCGGTAAATCGGGCAGGATCGCCGCCAAGGCGTTGGGACCGCCCGTCGACGAGCCGATCGCCAGCAAGTCGATGCGCACGGGCGACGAACGTAGCGGCGCCGGGCGCAGCGTCGGGCGCGATGCCGGCGGCACAAGCGACGCAGGCGGACTGGCCATGAGATGCCGGCAGAAGGCCTTGATCTTCGGAACCAGGTCCTCGCGCACGCGCTCAATGGCCGCCGCAACGCTACCGACATTCGCGGGCTTGGTGACATAATCGTTCGCGCCCAGCGCCAAGGCGTCGAGCGTCGCCGCGGCGCCGCGCGCCGTCAGCGTGCTGAACATGATCACTGGCAAGAGCGGATATGCCTTGCGGATCGCTGCCAGCGTTGCCAGGCCGTCCATTTCCGGCATCTCGATGTCCAAGGTCACCAGATCGGGATTGACCTGGGGAATCTTGGCCAGACCGATTCGGCCGTTGGCCGCGGTGCCGACGACCTCGATCGCCGGGTCGGCATTGAGCACGTCGCTGACCAGCCGTCGGATGACCACGGCGTCGTCAATCATGAGTACGCGGATTTTAGGCATGGCTTAGTAGCGGGTCATTCCCAGCAGTTGCAGCTTTTCCAGAATCACGTCTTTCGTGAACGGCTTCATCACGTACTCATTGGCGCCTGCTTCCAGCGCGGCTGACACCCGTTCCATGTCGGTTTCGGTGGTCACCATCATCAATGGCACCTGGTCATAGATATGGTTGGCCCGCACCGAGCGGACGAACTCCAGGCCGTTCATCTCCGGCATGTTCCAGTCGACGAGCGCCAAATCGGGCGGCCCCAGCCGGTCCAACTCGTCCAGCGCGTTTTTGCCATTGACGGCTTCGGTGATGTCGAAGCCCAGTTCTCTAAGAAACTTGCCGAGAATTGAACGAATCGGCTTCGAATCATCGATCACTAAAGCGCGCACGTGCGTCTCCTGTAAAAGCCTAAAAGCGTTCAGGTCATTTGTGTCAAATCACGCGACCGGCCGACGTGAGCTTGCGTTTCGCACGCGAAACTAGGGCAAAAAAGGGCGGGCTCCGGCTTCGTTTCCGGAGCCCGCCCCGCATGACGCGCTTCCGCTTAGACGCGAGCCTGCGACACTAGCCGTTGCAATTCCGCCGCGATGTGCGACAGTTCTTGCGCGGACTTCTGGGTGTTGCTGGCGCCTTCCGTGGTGCTGGCCGCTGCCTGAGCGACAGCCGTAATGTTCTGAGCGATCTCCGAACTGCCCTTGGCCGCTTCGGCCACGTTGCGGCTGATCTCGTTGGTGGTCGCCGTCTGCTCCTCGACGGCGCCGGCGATCGTGTTCGAGATATCGCTGATCTGGTTGATCACGCCGCCGATCTCCTTGATTGCGTCGACCGCGCCCTTGGTATCAACCTGGATCGCTTCGATCTTCTGGCTGATATCTTCGGTGGCGCGAGCCGTTTCCTTGGCCAAGTCCTTGACCTCGTTGGCCACGACGGCAAAGCCTTTGCCCGCCTCTCCGGCGCGAGCGGCTTCGA
>JAICIG010000077.1 GCA_025924495.1 Pirellulales bacterium
CCGTTGCGTCATCGCTTCCGGACGCAACGGAACGTCCGTCCGGACTGAAGCGGACGCAGTTGACAGCGAGCGAATGTCCCGAGAGGACCTGCGGCTCGGCTGCCGCCGGCAATTCCCAGAGTTTCACCTGCTGGTCGACGCCGCATGTCGCCAATTGGCGCCCATCCGAGCGGATCGCCACGCTCCGCACGGCCCCCGTGTGCGCCTCGATTGAGCGGACGGCCTGCCCCGTGATCGCGTCGCACAGGTGCACGCTGCCGCCTTCCGTGCCGTAGATCACGCGTTTGCCGTCAGATGAATACGCGATACATAACACCGGTTTTTCTTGCTGCGGCAAGGCTCGAACAAGTTCTCCCGTATGCGAGTCAAAGACGGCTGCGGAGCCATCGCCTGATCCGAGCGCGACTTGGGAACCGTGCGGATGATGAGCCACGCAGGTGATGTAGCCCGATTGAGCTCCAAAAGCCAGCAGATCTCGGTTGTAGAGTCGCTGCCAGTAATGCCATTCGAACCCCCGCAAATCTTCGTCTCCGGGCGCTGGAACACAGCGGTCGAGGTATTCCAGCACAGCTTCGCCGTCGTTGCTTTCATAGGCGCCCTGGACCAGATGCATGAGGTCCACGTACAGATGTTTCTGCACGTCTCTGGATCTGGCATCGGCTCGCGCTGCTTCCCGCTGTGCTTGAGCGGCATTGGCTCGCGCGGTTGCCTTCGCCGCGACGGCGCGATTGCGTTCATATTCGGCCGCTTTGCGCTGCTGCTCCTCACGGTTCCGGGCATCGACCGCATCCTGACGGGCATAAGTCGCTCGAATCGCCTGCCATGTGCTGAGAACCGACGCCATGAGCAACACGGTCAGGAACGCTGTGGCCGTAACTAGCATTGTCCTGTGCCGGACGGCCAGTTTGCGCAGGCGGTACGTTTTTGAGGGAGGGCACGCTTCGACCGGTTCATTCGTGAGATACCGTTGAATATCCTGCGCCAGGGAATTGGCCGTTTGATAGCGTCGCGAGCGGTTTTTCTCGAGGGCTCGCATTGCGATCCAGTCGAGATCTCCTCGGACCACGCGCGTCAGCATCTGCGGTTCCATCCGCCTCTGAGCCGAGATCGCAGGCAAAGCGTCCGCACTTCCCAGACGGGTGCTCGGCGGAAGCGGTTCCTCCTCGCGAATCACTCGCAGAACTTCCACCAGACCGGCTTCCTGAATCCTGCGGGCCGTCAGAGGCGTCGTTCCGGTCAATAACTCGTACAAGAGAACTCCCAAGCTGTAGATGTCCGAGCGCGTATCAATATCGAGCGCATTGAATTCCGCCTGCTCGGGCGACATGTATTCCAGGGTGCCGACAATCCCGCCGAAACCGGTAAAGAGCGTCCGTTCGGTCAACTGTTGGCCGATCGCTTTGGCGACGCCGAAATCGATCACCTTGGGGACAGGGCAGCCGTCGTAGGTCGCCACCAGCACGTTTGTTGGTTTGATGTCGCGGTGAATGATGCCTTTCTGATGCGCATGCTGGATGGCATAGCAGATCGGCACAAACAGTTCGAGCCGTTCCCTAGGCGTCAACTGGTGCTGATCACAGTACTTCGCAATCGAGACGCCTTTAACCAGCTCCATGACGAAAAAGGGTCGCCCTTGGTCCGTCGTCCCCGCATCAAGGACGCGCGCGATATTGGGGTGATCCATCAGCGCCAGCGCCTGTCGTTCGGCTTCAAATCGCGCGAGCACCTGGGCCGAATCCATTCCAGGCTTGATGATCTTGAGGGCAACGCGGCGGCGCACCGGGTATTCTTGGTCTGCCATCCAGACCGCGCCCATGCCACCCGCCCCAATCAACTCGAGCAACTTGTAGGCGCCGATTTTCGTCCCGGGTTGCTCCGCGGTTGGCGAATGAAAGGTGGCAGCGAGGTGCGGATCGACGACCGGCTGTTCTAAAAACCCCGGTTGTTCGTCGTAAGCTCGCAGCAGAGCCTCGATACGCTCGCGTATCGCCGAATCGCCCTGGCAAGATTCATCCAGGTATTGGGCTCTGGCTGCGGGATCCGTCAAAATCCGAGCCTGTTCAAAGATGTGACGTTCGTGAAGACTGCCGGTCGCCATGCGCGTCCCCGAATTCAAGTTGCGATACGATTCCGCCCTCTATAGTGCGAGATAACGGGCAACTTTCCCCGACCAAAACCGCAGAAATCCTCTGGCTCACTCGCAATCCGGCCTGGATTCCAACTGCACCCGTAACCAGGATTTTGCATAAGCCCAATCGGCGTCCGCGGTTGATGCAGCGATACCCAATAATTCGGCGATCTCGCGCATCGTCAGGCCGGCAAAGTATCGCAGCTTGACGACTTCCGCGACGCGGGGAGCGGCCGCGCCCAGCCTTTCCAGCGCCTCGTCCAGTGCAAGTAGATCCTCACTAGATTGCGGAGCGGTCAATTGCTCCATCGCTAGAGGCTGCCGTCGCCACTCTCCGCCAGCCCGAATGGATCGCTTGTGGCGCGCCCGCTCAATCAAGATTCGTCGCATAGCCTCGGCAGCCACGCCAAAGAAGTGGGCTCGCCCCTTCCAAGGTCCGCATGAATTCGAGGATGACAGCCGCAGCCAAACCTCATGCACCAGGGCGGTGGGTTGCAAGGTCTGCCCGGCAGGTTCATTGCGAAGCTTGGCCGCGGCCAGCGATCGCAGCTCTTCATAAATCAATGACAGTAACTGGGCGGGGTCATTGAGAGCATCCGAATCCGGGATGGAGTTGCTTCCTGGCATCTTTGGCGTGATTGGCCATAGACGGTTTGGATGGCGTCCGGGCGTAAATCCCGGAGGCGCTGCGAATCAAGGCGAAGCACGAAACGACTATAATCAGCGTTTTCAGACGCCGATTCAATACTGAACAACACATGGAGCACACACGCGTGGCTAACGCCCATGCACATCTTGCGGACATCGCCGGCGCGTGGAGGTCCGGCAGACCCGCGTGTGGAACTGCGCGCTTGCCGACAGGGCGGTTTCGCTGTGCCGAAGGCCGAAAAACGCGTCGGAGTTCGACCGGCAAGTCGCCTTTCAGACAGAGCAACCGTTCCTGTCCGTACTCATCCGTCGGTTGTTTCACGGACAGAATAAGTCAACGGCCGGCCCGTTCCCAGTCTAGCCGCGCCTACGGCCCGATCTGGCTCTCGTCGATCGGACGGCTGCGAAGGGTTCCATAGCTGTTCTGACCGCTGGGATAGTAATACTGCACAAGGTTCGCAACGCTGCCCGTGCCGGCAGTGTCCATTGCGTTGCCCGGCATGCCCGGTGTGTTACACTTCTCTCCGTTGGGGGTCATCAACTGGCAGAAGACCGTGTAGTCGATGTCCTGGCTGAGAAAGCGGATGTGGCTGTCGCAAAAGGCCACGTTGACTCCCAATGGATGATTGCTGGAAGGGGCCATGGTGTAGTTGATGTGGTAGCCGGTAGCTGACGCTCGGCTGCTTTGTGAGGAATTGATCTTCATTAGTGAACTCGGCTGAGCGTCGGGCCACCAGACGAAGCCGTTCTGCGGCTCGGTGCCGGCGCCGTAAGGTTTTGAGAGGCTTGTTCCCGTGCTCCAGAAGGCCGTGCCGTTATACGGCGATTGAATGGCAGAAACGCAGGGCCCGATCGCGGCCTCGGCCCCGTTGCTGGTGGTAACCCTGAGGATTGCCCAAGGAGCGTAGTTGTTCTCCGAGAGCATCAGCGTCAGCGAGCTGCCATCGTTGACCGTTATGTAGTCCTGGGTCTGTTTGATAATCGGTCCCGGATTGAAAATCATGCCCGCGGTGGTTGTCGTTTTGCCCCACACAGTGACCCCGGCAGGTTGCTGCGGGTTCCAGTGGTTGAAAAACACGCCGTTGGCCGGATAGTCGGCGGGAGTGGCGCCGGGAGTGACGCCGCTGGCCGAGCCGTTGTAAGTGGCCGACTGGACGTCGATCATGCCGCAGTTGGCCACGTAGACACAGGGCGTATCGCCGCCAGTCGACGTGGGCGGCGAGCTAGGGCAGTTGAGAATTTCGATATAGACGGGTGGCGGATCGGTCGCGTAGGTAGGAGGCACGGTCACGATCGTCGAGGCGCCCCAGGCGCCACTGCGGTAGATTCTGTAGATATCGGTGCGCTCGATGTAGGGGAGGACTGGGACAATCCAGCTCACGGGATAAATCGCCGAGGTGTTGCTCAGCACGAGCGGCTCGACATAGCCTGGGTACGAATTCTTGGCACTGACGAAATTGGTCACCGCAAGCGCGAGTTGCCGCATGTTATTGGCACACGTGTTCCGCCGCCCCGCCTCACGCGCTTGCTGCACGGCGGGCAAGAGAAGGGCCATCAGCATGCCGATGATGCTGATCACCACCAACAATTCCACGAGCGTGAACGCTCGGCGACGCCGTGCAAACGATTTATCCCACTCCATAGCTCGATGGCTCCCCGGTTTTGGCCGGCCCGCCGGCCACGTTGATGAAGACGTATCCCATAACATGCCTCATCCCAGCCCCCCCGGAAGTGTAGCCAATCGATTCGGAATGCCAAGCGGTGTTGACCAGAAACATAAGAAATTAGGAATTGTTTTCATTTGTGCTCGAGTGTCCGGCCCTCGCGTTGCTCGACCTCGCCCGGCTTCCACGGCATTCAGATTCGGCTCAAGAAGTGCCAAGAGACACGGTGCTTCAAAGCGTTGCAGCGCGAAACGCTCAATTCTGACGGTCAAGAGCTGCCGATCCTCGTAATCCGAGCGCGCGTGGGTCCGGCGCAGGTATGATGCTTTGAGCCAAAAAGGCTCTTTTGAGAAGCCGGCTGCTTGGATTGCCCTCTCCGGCAAGCCATGATCTAGGCATCGTTGGGCGGTTCGAAGCTGGGGCGCGTTAACGGCGAGGTGTTGGATGCGATGTCTCCTGATTGCAGAATGCTGCGTGTCTGCCGGGTTGCTCTTGCTGGCGGTTGCCGCTGGGGCAAGCGAAGCGACGGAGGGCTGGACGCCGCACGCCCCGCGCGAGGAAATCCGTCCGCTTTTCAAGCGGACGCCGCAGGGTTCGCTGCTTATCCGGGCAGACGGCCGCGAGGGACTGATGGGGCACTGGGAAAAAACCTTCCCGATCGAGGGAGGAAATTATTATCGGTTCTCGGCTCTCCGCAGGAGCGTTGGCGTAGACGTCGTTCGCCGTACTGGAGTGGCGCGGATTACCTGGCTCGATCAATCCGGCAAGCGGGTGTTGCACGACGAACCATCCTCTGGCGCGTATCACAAAGGCGAACGGCCTCAAGCAGAACCTGAGTTTCCTGCCGACGGCAAATCGGCTGACGGCTGGACCACGGTGATGGGAACTTATTTGGCGCCTGAGGCCGCCCGGCAGGCTGTCGTGGAGCTCGGCTTCCGCTGGGGACCGCCGCACTCGTCGATCGAATGGAGTCACGTGTCGCTGGAGCGGATCGATCCTCCGGCGCCGCGCATCGTCCGCCTGGCAACGGTGCACTATCAGCCGCGCGCCGGAAAGATGCCGAAGGAAAAGCGGGAACAGTTCGCCCCGTTGATTGCCAAAGCCGCCGAACAGAAGGCAGACCTGGTCGTCCTGCCCGAAACGCTCACCTTCTTTGGCACAGGCTTGACCTATGTGGACTGCGCCGAGCCGATCCCCGGACCTTCGACCGAGTACTTCGGGGAGCTGGCCAAGCGGCATAACTTGTATATCGTGGCCGGCCTGATCGAGCGCGACGGGCGCCTGGTCTACAACACGTCCGCCCTCGTCGGCCCGGATGGCCAGCTCGTCGGCAAGTATCGCAAAGTCACTCTGCCGCGAGGCGAGATCGAAGGAGGGATCATGCCGGGGCATGAGTATCCCGTCTTCGACACGCGGTTCGGCAAGCTGGGCATGATGATCTGTTACGACGGCTTCTTCCCTGACGTCGCCCAGGAATTAGCGCAGAACGGCGCGGAGGTGATCGCCTGGCCGGTGTGGGGATGCAACAATCTGCTCGCCGCCGCCCGCGCCTGCGAGAACCACGTCTATGTTGTCAGCAGCACCTACACCGACGTCGGCGGCGATTGGATGATCTCAGCCGTCTTCGGGCACGACGGCAGCGTGCTGGCTCAGGCGAAAGAGTGGGGCACGGTCGCCGTCGCGGAGGTCGACCTCGCCAAGCCGATGCACTGGCACAGCCTCGGCGACATGAAAGCACAAATTGAACGCCATCGCCCCTTGCTGCCGCATGAGAATAAATCGGCCGTGCGAGGACAGCCAAAGCCGCCCGAAGTCCAAGAGGCCCGCGCAGTCGATGAGGCACGCGGTCGTTCATCCGCAGCAGCGGCGCTGAAAGGTCAGCGATAGCTGCGGGCGTAGTTGATCGGCGAAGTCGCGGCGGCACGCTCGCAACTCGCCGCTTCGCAAATCGACCGCCGACCTCTATAGTGCGCAGGTACTTTCCTGCCCTGCCCCGTTGAGACGCACCCGATCGTTATGAGCTTATTTCCAGAAGAATCGCCGGAGCCCGTCCTGTCCGTCTTCGAGTTGACGAGCCAGATCAAGGACTTGCTCGAAGGCAACTTTCAATCGGTCTGGGTCAGCGGCGAGATTTCGAACTTCTCGCGGCCGCAATCCGGTCATTGCTATCTAACTCTCAAAGACGACCGGGCCCAGATCCGCGCCGTACTGTGGCGGATGACGGCGAACCGCTTGAAGTTCGAGTTGGAAGACGGCCTGGAAGTGATCTGCCAGGGAGACGTCGACGTCTACGCGCCCCGCGGCTCATACCAGTTGGTGATTCGCCAAATCGAGCCGAAAGGAGTCGGCGCGTTGGAGCTAGCCCTGCGAAAGCTCAAAGATAAACTCACGGCCGAGGGCTTGTTCGATGTCGCGAGAAAGCGCCCCCTGCCCCGCTTCCCGCGGCGGATCGCCTTTGTCACTAGTCCCACCGGCGCCGCTATCCGCGATTTTCTCGAAGTCTTGCGGCGCCGCTGGCGCGGCGCCGATGTGCTGATCGCCCCGGTGCGCGTCCAAGGCGAAGGAGCCGCGCAGGAAATCGCGGCCGCCATCGCGGCCGTCAATCGCCTCTCGATTCCGATCGACTGCCTCGTGGTCGGCCGCGGCGGCGGGAGTCTCGAGGATCTGTGGGCCTTCAACGAAGAGCCGGTCGTGCGGGCGATCCACGCCTCGCGAATTCCGGTCGTCTCGGCCGTCGGGCACGAGATCGACGTCACACTGGCCGACCTGGTCGCCGACGTGCGCGCGCTCACGCCGAGCGAAGCGGCTGAATTGGTCGTCCCCGCGGCGGATGAACTCTCTCAAGCATTGCGTTCCCACCAACGTCGCTTGCTTGGGGCATTGCAGCGTCGGGCGTTGCTCAGCCGCGCGCGGCTCGATCAGCTCTCCAATCGCCGCGTATTTCGCAAGCCGTTCGAGCTGGTCCACGACGCCCAGCGCCGGCTTGATGAGCTCTCGACTCGCTCGAATCGTGCGGTACGTCAACGTCTGGCTGCAGCGCGGCGACAGATTGACTCGCTCTCGTCACATTTGGAATCGCTCAGCCCGCTGGGCGTTCTCAGTCGCGGCTATAGCCTCACGCAGCGCCTCGGCGACGGGGTGCTAGTGCGCAACGCGGCCGAACTAGCCATCGGCGAATCGATCTCCACCCGCCTCGCCCGCGGCCGTGCCATCAGCCGCATTGAGTCGGTCGAGCTCGAGACGTCGCTGCCTGCAGGCGATGAACAAAACGGCGATCAATGACGTCTTGGATGCTCAGATAAAATTGAACAGAAGGCAACGAAGATAACAAAGAAAGGGAAAGAGACTGAATTAGAGGACGAAGCATTCTCTGCCCCCCTTCGTTTCCTTCGTTCCCTTCTGTTCCAATCTTCCCGTGACATTCAGCATCAACTGCAAGCGGGAATCGTCAACAGAAAACAAGCGCCATACGTCGGTTCAGATTCAAGACGCAGTTCGCCGCCTAGCTCGCGGGCAATTCGCCGACTGAGCGCCAGTCCCAAGCCGATGCCGGGCGCCGTCTGGGCTGCATCTTGAGCCGACTTGGAAAACGGACAAAACAGGCGTCGCGCGCTGCCGGACGCCACGCCGGGGCCGTGATCCGCGATGCGCAGTTGGACCGCGTTTCCAACGCATCCGGCTTGCAAATGGATTCGCCGGTCCGTTGCTTCCGCGGCGTACTTACAGGCATTGTCGACCAGATTGAATGCGATTTGTTCGACGGCCGACGGGTTTGTGTGCAGCCGCGTCTGTAACGTCGCCTGGTCCGCCTCGACGACCAGTTCCATTCCTCCTTGTTCGGCCCGTTCGCGCAAGCGCATTTCCATGCCGGCGAGCAATGTTTCGAGCGAAAGCGTTTCACGTTGCTCGCGCATCGCGCCACGCTCCAGCCGGGCGTAGGTCAGGACATTTTCCACCAGGCGGCTGAGCCGCTCGGCTTCATTTCGTAGCGTCGTCAAATAACGTTGGCGCTGCTCGTGCTCGGAGACCATTCCTTCGCCAAGCATATCTGCATACAAGCGAAACGTTGTCAGCGGCGTACGCAACTCATGCGTGACCGCCGATACAAACGCCGCGCGACGTTCGCTGAGTTTGACGACTCCGATGAGTAGTACGGCCACCGCCGCGCCGGCCAGTACGGCGCACGCCCAGGCGGCAAGCAACGACAACCTCAAGGGCGAAAGCCCTGCGGCAGGCTCTGCGGGCCAGGCGCCCGGTTCCAGCCTCACCGGCAGCGAGGCCAACAGCCGGGTCGGTTCGGCTTCCAGCGCTGGTTGCTCTGGAACAAGCCTGGCGTCTGGCAACAGGTCGCCAATCAGATCGGTCAACCGCCTGGCGAGCGTCGGCCAGTCGAGCCAGCAGCCTTGCAGGTAGGTCTGGCCGCCAATCGACGCCTTTCGCACAAGCAGCAGTTGGTCGCCCATCCACACCGGAGCCATTAAGCCCGCCCGATCTTTTCCGCCTGGGCGAAGGGCAACCGCCTGGCTTTGATTCATCAGCGCATTGTTGAGGCCGAAATTCTGCGAGCGCGCCTGGAACTCCTGAGCGCCTCGCGATTGCGCGTGCGATGCCGCAATTCTCGGGGGCGATTCCAACGACGTATCGCCAGGAAGCGAAGCCGTCGCCGTGATAGGCGGCGCCGCCGCCAAGAGGACGCTCCGATGGATGGTCCGGGCGAGTTTGCTCAGTGGATCAAAGCCCAAGTTCGTCGCGTCGCCCAGGATGCAAGTCCCGGAAACGTCGGGCGAGATCATCCTTCCGTCAGGAGCAATCTGGAAGTGGAGCAGCACATAGCGGCTCGCCTCGAGCAAGTCGCCAGCGAAGTTCGGATTCGGAGCGCCCTTCCCTGCGGCTGACGACTCTCTCATGGCTCTGGATGAAAACAGCTCAATGTGCCGGGCGTTCTCCTGAGTCAATAAGGGCGTCACCGCCGAATCGATGCGCCACAGAGCCAACCGCACGTTCTCTTCTAGCGCCGCGCGACGCTGTGCTTCCGCCTCCGCCGCATCAAGCCGCAACACCGTCGCGCTCATCCACGCCAGGGCGGCAAATGCCGCCGCCATGCACAGCGCAAACAGGACCGCCACGAGCCCTGGACGATTCATGTGGGCTCCTTGACGGCGAACATATACCCTTTGCCGTGTACCGTGAGAATCAGCCCAGGCTGATCGGAGGCGTCGCGCAACTTTTCGCGCAGCCGCGCCACGTGCATATCAATCGTACGGGTGGCGATCCCTCGCGGGTTGACGCGCCAGACGTGCGACAACAATTCCTCTCTCGAGATGGCGCGTCCGGCATTCAAGGCCAGATATCGCAGTAGCTCGCGCTCGCGTTCGGACAATTCCGTGCGGGCGCCGTCGGTAAAACAGACCTCGGCCCGGGCCAGATCTGCGACGCCGCCGGGGAAGCGCACTTCCCGCAGGTCGGTCGGCCTCTCCGCGGACCGCCTCAATACCGCCTCGACTCGAGCCAAAAGCTCTTTGACGCTGAATGGCTTGACGACGTAATCGTCGGCGCCTTGCCGGAGCCCGGCCACTCGATCGGATTCTTCGCCGCACGCCGTGAGAATAATTACCGGTAATGTGGGCCGCGTGCGACGCACCTCGCGCAGAACTTCCAGTCCGCCTGGACCAGGCAACACGAGATCGAGCAATAACAAGTCGTAGTCTCGTCGAACGGCCATCTCCAACGCCGCCTGGCCCGTCGCTGCTTCGAGCGGCTCATAACCGGCGAAGGCTAAAGCATCGACGATTCCTCGCCGGATCGCGGCGTCGTCCTCGACGGTCAGAATTCGCAAACGAGACATGACGTTCAGTATATCTCGCCGCAGAATCAGTAGGAGTCGACATAGCTTTCGTAACGGTAGGTCCTTGTAACGGCTTCGCCTGGCTCAAGGCGAACCTTCCAGCGAACCGAGCCGGCACGCTCCCGCAGCTTGAGCTTCGTCGAATCGACCGTCACAACCCCGTCGTCCGAGGCAGTCACGGGCTTGCCGGGCGTATTGACGGAAATGACAATCTCAACGAGCCGTTTCTCGAAATTCTTCAGCTTCAGCGTTCCCTCAACTGTCACCAGGTCGAGAAATCGGTCATTCGAGATCGTATGCGCCTTTAAGCGGCGATCGAACTCCCTTTCACTTTTCTCGTGCGATACGTTCACGGCAGCGGTAACGGGCAACTCGCTGCGACCTCCCTGCGGCGTATAATGCAACAGGTCTTCGCTGAGCGGCTGCGCCCCGCTGATCGCCAGGCAAGGGCCCGTGGTCCAGGCCGAAGATGTGTTGTTATGCAGCACGAGAAAGTGCTGCATCGCCTCGGGTGGGCTCCAGCGGTAAATCTCCGAGTAGCTGATCTTCTGTTTGAACAGCGTCACGATCGCCTTCTCTCCCCGCCTGAGCGTGAGATCTTTCTTGGTGTATACCGTATAGTCGGTGCCGCCGGCGGTCTCGAATTGCGGCAGGTTCCCGAGCACTTCCCCTAAGTTGCGGCCGCCGATTTCAGCGGGCCGCTCAACGACCGGTCGCCCTTCATCGAATTGAGGCGCGACGGACTGATTCAGCGAAATCGCAGCACGATTCATGATCTGCGACTGGACCTGCACGGGAGCGACGGCGGCGCCAATGCTGCGAATCATTTGCCCAACAGCGAGCGGAGCGAGATAATCTGTATGCATGAAGTGCGGCACGCCGACGACCAGGTTCACATCGCAATGCACCAGGTCTTCGGCTTCGTTGACCACCGTGCCCCGCAACGACAACTCCGCCGTCGAGTCATCGAGAATGCGCAGCGTATACTCGGGCACCCAAGTGATGCCTTTGCGCAGATAAGCCATGCCCAGCCGCGACTTCTCGACGCCTCGTCCTCCATCGCCCGCCACGTGAACTCGCAAGGGAAGTTCCAAGACTTGCAATCGCGCGATCTCACTGATCGGCACGGCAAAGCTGGCATTCTCACTTTCCAGCACCGCGAACTCCGGTCCGACCGCGACCAGCTTGCCCGCCGAAGAACGGTCGACATCGTGATGTTTGTAAGTCAGTTGGACCTGTAGTCGCTTGCACGCGGTAAGTCGCCGGCGTCGTTCGTCATCGTTATTGGGGGCGTCGGCGCCATCGAACTCTACGACTTCCCCCGGCCCCGATCCGACCACATCGACCAGTTCCTCCTCTTTGAGCGAATAAATCGCCAGGGCGCCGAACGCCGCTGGCGGAACCTGCTCGGCCAGACACCAACCGTCGCGCAGTTCGACGTCTCCTTCGCGCAAGAAGAAGCCGAGGCCGTTTTTGAAGACGGACACGGACGTGGTTCGAGTTTGCCAAAGGTGCGGGTTGTCGGAAGCTTTTGCCGGAGGTCCCGCAACCAGGTCGTCTCGAGCTGCGGCCGTTTCGCGGAGACCGCATGACGAAAGCAACAGCACAGCCAACCACGGCAAACGATATCTGTAGAGTAAGGCGAGCATGGCAATCCTCGATGCAAGAGAAGCATTGGCGAGAGACCCGAGCGACGCTTCCGCAGGCGTCTTGAAGGGTCGCCGTCTGGTCGTTCCGGGCGCAATTCTAGCCGTCAACCACCGCGCGGATTGTAAAGGGCTTGTAACAAGCCTCTCGTCGAGCGAGTCGGCCAAGAAGCTTACGCGGCGTCATGTGCCGCAGTCAGCGCAAGAGCGCCACGATCACGGCAACCACGCCCAAGACCGCCAGGGCGACAAACCAGATTGGTTTCCCTGCAAGAACAGAGGTCGAATGCGTCACGTACTCATGGCAGTACGGACACTGCTCGGCCTCTTCGTAGATCTGCTCGCCGCATGACGGACATGCCACTGTTTCGGGCGAGTCATCGTCCGCCTCGTCCTCTTCGGGCGCTTCCCAGTCATCGTCTTCGCCGTCTTCGTCGTCCCAGGCCATTCGTTCTTGGACCAGATTGCGGTGGCATTGCATTGCGAACGTCGGCGATTGTAAACCGGCGCAGCCCTTCAAGCGACCGCCGACTGCCATAGCTCTTTGAGTTTCGGAGCGCGAAAGCCGACAAACCGACGAACGAGGGCCGCAGTGGTCAGACAACGGCTCGCCGATTTGCTACATTAACAAACAGTCTTTTCGCTCAGTGATCGGGCCGCCCCGTTTGGAGTCTCACTCCCTTGAATGATCCGCAAAAGCCGCACGACCCTCCTTGTCCGCCCAGTTTTGAACAGGCTCTTTTGCAGTTGGAACAAATCGTTCATCAATTGGAAGACGGAGAGATCGGTTTAGCCGAAGCTTTAACGCATTACGAGCAAGGGGTGAGATTGCTGAAGAACTGCTATGGCCTGCTCGAACGAGCAGAACGCCGCATCGAGCTGCTGAGCGGCGTTGATGCGGACGGCAATCCGGTGACCGAGCCGTTTGATGACGAAGCGTCGCTAGCATTGGAACAAAAGGCGCAATCGCGCACGCGCCGCCGTTCGCGAAAGGCAACTGGCGACCCATCGGGGGGAGAATCGCCCGCTTCTTCTGCTACGGACGACGTAGACACCTCGGGGAGCCTGTTTTAGAATGGAAACCGCGCCAGCCTCATGGCGGGGTTAACTCGAAGCAGCTCTGAGTTTGCGGCGATTGATGTCAACAAGTTCCACGTCCTCGTTCGAACAATACGCGGTCGATGTGCGTCCGCATATTGAGGCGGCGCTCGACCACTATTGTCGAGCCGAGCCGGGCTGCCCTGTGGAACTGGCTGAGGCCATGCGCTACAGCCTGCTTGCCCCCGCCAAGCGACTCCGACCATTACTAGTGTTAATGGCAGCCGAGGCTTGCGGTGGAAACAGAGAGGCTGCACTTCCGGCGGCATGTGCCGTCGAAATGATCCACAGCTACTCGTTGATCCACGACGACCTGCCGGCCATGGACGACGACGATCTAAGACGCGGCAGACCGACGAATCACAAAGTCTTTGGCGAGGCCATGGCAATCCTGGCAGGCGACGCGCTGTTGACGCGGGCCTTCGAAGTTCTGGCTCGCGAGATCCAGCCGCCCCAAGCAGCCGCGGCTTGTTGTGCGGCCTTGGGCCAAGCCGCGGGCGCAGCAGCCTTAGTCGGCGGGCAGGCAGACGATCTGGCCCAGGAGCGTATCGCCGAGCGAGGAATTCGCCGCGGCTCCGCATCCGAGCTAGTAGCCGAACTTGAATCGATCCACCGTCGCAAGACCGGCGCCATGTTTTTGGTTTCTTTGCGATTGGGAGCTCTGACCGCGAACGCCAACGCGCGGCAGGTGCAAATGCTGGAAGAGTATGGCCGCGCTTTGGGGCTGGCTTTTCAGATCGCCGACGATCTCTTGGACGTGAATGGAAACGAGCAAGCAGTTGGCAAACGTGTTGGCAAGGATGCAAATCGAGGCAAGCTGACCTTTCCCGGTTTATTGGGCGTGGATGAAAGCCGTCGCCGAGCTGAGCGATTGATCGCTCAGGCCTGCGACGCGCTGGCGCCATTGGGGCCGCCCGCCGAGCACCTGGTCATGCTGGCCCGATACGTCGTGGAAAGGGACCGCTGATGGATGAGTTGCTCTCCAAAATCGAATCGCCCCGAGACCTTCAGGGCATGTCGCTAGCCGAGTTGGAACAATTGGCGGGCGAAATGCGCGAGGCGCTGCGCAATGTGGTCGCGAACCGTACGGCCCACTTCGCCTCGAACCTGGGCGTGGTCGAGCTCTGCCTGGCCCTGCATACGACGTTCGATTTCAGCCGCGATCGGCTGATCTGGGACACCGGACACCAGATCTATCCGCACAAATTGATCACGGGTCGCTACCACGAGTTTGGCACAATGCGTCTGAAGGGCGGGTTGATGGGCTACCCCAACCCGAACGAGAGCGACTACGACCTGTTCATGACGGGTCACGCCGGTTGCAGCGTTTCCACCGCGCTCGGGCTGAAGAGCGGCGACGATTTGATGCCGGGCCAGGAAGACCGCCACTCGGTCGCCGTGATCGGCGACGGCGCGTTCCCCTCGGGCATCGTCTTCGAAGCACTCAATAATGCCGGCGGGCTGAAGAAGAAGCTGCTGGTCATTCTCAACGACAACAAGATGTCGATCTGCCCGCGAGTCGGCGGCGTGGCCCAGTATCTCGATCGCCTGCGAATGAACCCGTTCTATACCGGGCTCAAGCAAGAGGTCGTCAAGGCGCTCAGCAAAGTTCCGCTCTTAGGCGATCCGGTGGAACGCTTGCTGTGGCAGGCCAAAGAATCGATCAAAGCCGGCCTGCATGGCGGCATGCTGTTCGAGGAACTCGGCTTTCGCTACATGGGACCGATCGACGGCCACAACATCGGCCAGTTGCGCAAGTATCTGAAGCTGGTCAAAGACGTCGACGGACCGGTGCTGCTACATGTCGTCACCGAGAAGGGACACGGCTTCCAGCCTGCCGCCGAAGATCCGGTGTTCTTTCATACACCAGCGCCGTTCCGTTGCGAGCAAGACGGCGTCTTGTCGATCAATAAGAGTGCGTCGCGGGCGTACACCAACGTCGTCAGCGAGGCCATTCACGCTCAACTCGAGCAGAATCCCCGCGTCACGGTGTTGACCGCCGCGATGTGCCAGGGAAATAACCTGGAGAAAGTGCGCGACGCTTTCCCGGATCGGTTCTTCGACACGGGGATTTGCGAATCGCACGCGGTGGCATTCGCCGCGGGCCAAGCCAAGGCAGGCCTGCGCCCGATCGTCGATATCTATAGCACGTTTCTGCAGCGCAGCTTCGATCAGATCTTCCAGGAGGTCTCGCTGCAGAATCTGCCAGTCACGTTCATGCTCGACCGGGCCGGGCTGACCGGTCCCGACGGCCCGACACATCACGGCGTGTTCGACATCGGCTACATGCGGCTCTTCCCGAACCTTGTGGTCATGGCGCCGGGCGACGAGTACGACGTGGCGTCGATGCTCGATTTTGCTTTGGGGCACGACGCGCCCGTCTCCATCCGCTACCCGAAAGCCGCGACCGAAAAGTACGACCGGCCGCTGGCTCCCATCGAAGTGGGCCGCTCGGAGGTGATCGACTGGGGCCATGACGGCATGTTTATCGCCTGCGGAACCTTGATGGGCAACTGCATCAAAGCGGCGGCAGCCCTGCGTGAAGAAGGACTCGACGTCGGCGTCATCAACGCCCGCTTCATCAAGCCCCTCGATACGGAGACGATCCTGCGAGCCGTCGAGGCCTGCTCCTTCGTGCTCACGGTCGAAGAAGGCGCCCTCATGGGCGGATTCGGCAGCGCGGTGCTGGAAGCGGTCGGCGATGCAGGACTTTCAGGGGCTCACATTCGCCGGCTCGGCATTCCCGACCGCTTCGTCGAACATGGCGAGCGCAACGAATTGCTAGCCGATCTCGGCCTCGATCCTGCCGGACTGACCCAAGCCGCTCGCGATTTGGCCGCTCGAGTCGGCATCGTCGCCGACCCCGCCCGACGGCAGGTTTCTTAACCAGAGTCGCTTTTCGCTCTGCGAAAAGTTTTGCTTTACGCGGCAGCGAAAAGCGACAATCTGTCACCGCTTGGTGGTTTACGACCTGATTCTCAACTAGGCGCCAGACCGAAAGCCGCGGACGCATGATTGCCGTCCGCGGCGTCAATTCATTTCGCCGTCCGAGATATTATTTCTGCAAGTACAGCCACACGAAGCCAGTGCGGTCTTCGTTCATGAATTCGCTCCGTCGCCGCATGAGCTTGCTGTATTCGCTGACTGCCTCGGCGCGCTCGGGATCGTCGGGCTCCTTGGAAGAAAGTTTCTTCGAGGCGGCAGCCAGTTCGGCCTGCCAGGCGGCCAACTTCCCTTTGAACTCCTCCTCGCTCAAGTTCTCGGCAGGGGCAATGAGCGTGACCGAATCGCCGACCAACACGTCGAGTTTGCCGTCGCCGTTTACGTCATCCACCCAGATACGGGTCGAAGTTGTAGGTCCGCTTAACTCTTCTTCGCGCAGAAGGTTTCCATACGCGACCGATCGCCCCGCTTCGATCAGCGTCTGAAACGATCGCAGCTCGGGCGGTTTGCCTTTGCCAGCCACGTTCTCAGCCCACTGGACGCCGCCGCTGGCCGACCCGCTCAGCAAATCGAGGTCGCCGTCGCCGTCCCAGTCGATGGCAAATGGATCGCCGTGATGCCCGTTGACGTGCAACGGCTCGTCGCCGGCCAGGATGGGTTCGGGCTTCGGTTCGAAACGGCCTTTCCCTTCGCCGCGAAACAGATAGAGACCTCCGGCGAAATTGCCGACGACCAGGTCGAGGTCACCATCGGCGTCCCAATCGACCGCGAAGGGCCGAGTGCAAATGCACTCGACAATGTTCTGTTCTTCGGCGGGAATGATCAGCGGCTTGTCGTCGGTCCCCTTCAACACTTCTGCCGAGCTAAACGAATCGTCGGGCTTGCCATGCAGAACCTGGAACAGCCCGGCCATTGCCTTTTCCATCCGCGAGTACGAGCCGGAGAGAATGTCGCTGCGGCCGTCGCCATCGATGTCCACCAACTGTGGAGTGGAGCTAGTGCATCACCACACGCCGGGCACTTCAGCGATCTTTCCATCCGCTTTCAGCCATTCTTCGGGACCGAACTTCAGCTCGCCGAGATGCTTGTAAACTTTGATCTTTCCCTGGTTGAACTGCCCCACGAGTAATTCCTTCTTGCCATCGCCGTCGATATCCGCCCAGCAGGGCGCTGCATAGCCCGGACTTTCGACGCGGATGGCTGTTTCGCCCGCCTTCAGGCGAACCGGGGCTTGAAATTCGGCCGCATGGCAAAAGGCGGCGCCTGCGCCAAACAGAAACGTGGAGAACAAGAGCCGTTTCATAGGACGATCCTCCCTGGTTTAGAAGTGAGCCTGCGTTTCACGATCACTACCGCAAGCTAACCCCAATTGTATAAGAGCAAGTCTTGAGGCGACAAGCAACTCTTACCTTACGCGATCGAACACTCCTGGTGCGCAAAGTTGATCGCGAATCCAGCGCTGGCGATGATCGTGCTCGCGACCAGTAAACGCCCCTTTGCCGCTGAGGAACGCATGAACCGTTGTGCGACCGCCAAGGAAACGGAACTTTTCGCGGGAGCGAAAAGCGACAAACGTTCGTGCAACGGGTCTGCTTGAGGCGCGTATCGACGGCTCAGCAAGTGGCCGCGACTCGTCGCGGCCGTTACGATGGGCGCTGGCCGTTGACTGCCAACAGTGCCTTGAGGGAACCGCTATGCGTGCGCGAATGCCTATTGTTCTTCTTTTCCTGGCGTTGGTGTTTAGCACCGCGCGACCAGCATTGGCCGTGGCAAACCGCCGCCCGCCGAACGTGCTGTTGATCGTGTCGGACGACCAGCGGCCGGATACCATCGGCGCCCTGGGCAACGATCGCATTCGCACGCCCAACCTGGACCGGCTGGTCAAACAAGGAACAGCGTTCACGCGAGCCGTAGCGCCCAACCCGATCTGCACGCCCAGCCGTGCGGAACTGCTCAGCGGTTGCACGGGTTTCCGCAATGGCGTCACCTATTTCGGCAACCGCCTTAATCCGGATCTGACACTCTGGCCGCAGGCGATGCGGGCCGCCGGCTACCAGACGTGGCTTGTGGGTAAATGGCACCTGGTCGGCAAACCTGGAGAACATGGCTACGAAGCCGCGGACGGCCTCTATCAGGGCGGCAGTCGGCTGCCGCAGACGCAGCCGAACGACTTCGCCGGCCGCCCGGTGACCGGCTACAAAGGCTGGTCGTTCCGAACCGATGACGGCCGGGAATTATCGGAATTGGGCGTCGGGCTGACAGGCGACATTAGCCGGCATTTCGCCGACGCGGCCATTCGGTTCATCGAACGTAAATCGGAACAACCGTTCTTTCTCCACGTCAATTTCACGGCGCCGCACGATCCGCTGCAAGTTCCGCCGGGCTATGCCGATCGAGCGAATCGTGAGCGTGCCCGACTGCCGGCCAACTTTCTTGCCGAACATCCCTTCGATCACGGCAACTTCGACGGCCGCGACGAGCAGCTTTTTGCCTGGCCACGAACGCCGCAAATGGTCCGCGCCGAGTTGGCCTGTTACTACGCCGTGATTGAACATATGGACGAACAAATTGGTCGAATCTTGAAGGTTCTTAATGATACGGGTCAGACCGAAAACACGCTGATCATCTTTACCAGTGACCATGGCCTGGCCATCGGAAGCCATGGCTTGCGCGGCAAACAGAACATGTATGAACACACCGTCGGCGTGCCATTGATCATGGCAGGACCGCAGATTCCGCAGGGAAAGCGGATCGACGTGCAGTGCTATTTGCGCGATCTTTATCCGACGGCCTGCGCGTTAACGGGCGTGCCCGTGCCGGACTCGGTCGAAGGACGCAGCCTTATGCCGGCAATCGCCGGCATGGCAAAAGAGATTTACCCATTCGTCACCGCTTACTTTCGCGACGTGCAGCGCATGATTCGCACGGATCGCTGGAAGCTGATCTGCTATCCAAAGATTGGTCGCATGCAGTTGTTCGATCTGCAGGCCGATCCGGACGAGTTGCATGGTCTGGCAGGCGAGCCACAGTATCGGGCGACCATCTCCGAACTTCGCGACAAGCTGGCCGCGTGGCAGCGCGAGCATCACGACGACGTGAAGTTGCCTGCTGCGTCGCAGGCGGGCAGAGAGTAGATAACCGCCTCGAATTCTTATGGGATCATGGCGCCTGCTTAAATCGCAGCGAATCCAGGAATTCGGTCGCCCCGCGTTCGTCGAAGTCGTCATTATCGCCGGTAGCGCCGATAATGATTCCGCGTCGCCCAATTAAGAACCAGCGTGAATGATTTCGCAATAATCTGCCGCTACGAGCACGAGCAATCCGATTCACCTCGAGGCCGCTGTGCTCACGATAAGTGATCTTTTCGACGGTCGCATCGTCGTTGATTGCATGAACGCCAAGCCACATGGACGCCTGCTCCATCAACTCGTCGTCGTTCTCGGGCAATGGCAAGTCGGGCGGATAGTCCGCGTAGGCCACCAGGTATGTCGTACTACCTGAAGTGGAATGGTAACCGTTCAGATCGAATGCTGTCCCGAGAAGTTCGTTGCGTTCGTGAAAGAGTTCGGGACTCTCAGGCATGACGACCTTGAGACTTGCCTCCGGCCACGAAAACGTCTCCCACTTCTTCCTCGGAGATGGGGGTCGGCGGCCTGCGACGCGGCTCCGATTTGAAAGGCCGTTCAGGTAGAAGATGACGCCCAGCACAGCGAGGCCGAACAAGGGCGGGAACCAGCGCGAATTGGTGACTCGGCGGAACGCTGATACGTTCGGCCCTGCATAATGATTGTCGCTCATTCACGTTCCATACCATGCCGCTCGATGGCGACCTCGATCGGTAAACGACAGCTTGTGACGCACGACTCCAAAACGAAAATCAAGCCGATGTTTACTTCTCCGGCGCGAACGAAAACAGCTTTCGCAACTCGTCTTTGCTTGGCTGGCGTCCGTATTCGCAGAGCTCGAACGCCTCGGCGAATTCGACGCCTGTCGCGGCATCCTTGCCGTACCACTCCATAAGTTTGTCGCGGAAGCGATCGGCCAAGGAGCGGTTGCGAGAGACGATGTTCTGACGAACTTCTTTGTGTCTCGCCGCTTGCTTGTCGCGATCTGCGGGCATCAATTCGGCCGAGCCATTGGCGCCCCCTTCATAGAACTGCGACTCGATCTCCATCAATGCGTCGCGTTTCTGTTCCACCACGGAGTCGATCGACACGACCACGTCGGGCTGGAACGGGTTCGGCTTCTGGAAGCGGTCCGGATAGTACATGAAGACCGGATTCTTCTTCAAAAACGGCACGTCGGGGCAAAAATAGGGCACTGTCACCATGTACGCCGCGTCCTGCACGAGAACTCCGGTATAGCGATGATCGGGATGGTAGTCGTTTGGTCGATGGCTCAGCACCAGATCGGCGTTCCACTCGCGAATCAGCCGCGTGATCATGCGGCGATTCTCCAGCGTCGGCAACAGCTCGCCGTCGTGAATGTCGAGCACTTCGCTCGTGACGCGCAGCTTTGCGTCGGCGCGCGACACTTCATCCTTGCGTCGTTGAGCTAGCGGACCGCCCGCCTCGCGCCAGTGGCCGATATCGCCGTTGGTCACCGAGACGAACTTTACATGATGCCCCTGGCCGGCCCACAGCGCGGCCGTGCCGCCAATCTGCAACTCGCAATCGTCGGGGTGAGCGCCAAAGCAGATGATGCGCAGCTTGCCATCATCTGCCGGCTCTCTGCCGCGAGCGGCCGGTTGAGCCGCAGATACGGGCGAAACCATCGCGAATTCGGTCTCGAAAAGCAGCCCGCCAATCAGGCTCACTGCGCTCATTAAGACTGTCGACCAGCGTTTCATACAATCGCCTCCGCAGAAGTAAAACCGAGATGTGCCGATGGAATTCCTGACCGACAATATGCAGGGCCCGCCGCGAAAGGCCGCAAGCGAATGGCCCAAAAACGACCGGCCGATGTGGAGGCCCGCCGAATTCAGGCCTCGCTTCTGAACACGACTTGGCAATCGCTCGGCTTAAAAACCCAGGCCGCGCGTCGCCGTCTGGATACGGCAGAGATACATGTCGGCTGTGATATAAAGCGTCGAGCCGTCGCCGCCCCAGCCGCAGTTGGCCGTTCTTTGCTCGGTGCGCAACGTGCCGAGGTGCTTCCCCTCGGGAGAGAAAACCAGCACGCCGCCGGGGCCGGTCGCGAATAGATTGCCTTTCCGATCGACCTTCAGCCCGTCGGGCAGCCCTTGGTTCTTCTCATCTTTGGCCAGCTTGGTGGCGTCGAAGAACACGCGGCCGTTGGAAATCGTGCCATCGTCGTTGACATCGAAAGCCTTCCAAATCGGCGCCTTCGGATCCGACTGAGCGACATAGAGCGTCTTCTCGTCGGGAGAAAAGCCAATGCCGTTCGGCGCCGTCATTTCATCGGTCAGCAGCGTCAGTTTGCCGTTTTTCGAAAGCCGATAGACGCCACAGAAGTCGAGCTCGCGCGCCGGGTCTTTGAAGGTTTCAATTAGGCCATACGGCGGATCAGTGAAATACAAATCGCCGTTCGATTTGAACACACCGTCGTTCGGACTGTTGAGCCGCTTGCCCTGATACTTGTCGACGAGCGTAACGAACTTCTTGCCTTCGAGCCGCGCGATGCGGCGATCACCATGCTGACAAAGGATCAAGCGTCCTTGGGAATCGTACAGCAGGCCGTTGCTGCCGGGCTCTCCGCCGCGCGGCGTCGAGCCGGTGTACCCGGCGGGTTGCAAAAACAGACTGAGCCCTTTACCTGGCTGCCACTTGTTGACGCGATTGTTGGGAATATCGGAGAACAACACGAAGTTTTCCTGGCGATTCCAGACCGGCCCTTCGGCCCACTCGAACCCTTCGGCCAGTTTTTCGATCTTGGCGTCGGCTGGAATCAAGTCATCGAAGGCCTTATCCAGGCGTTCGATCGAGCCCAGCGGTTCATATTTGATCGGATCCTGCGCCAAGGCCATCTGCCCGGCGAAGAACGCCGCCATCGCCAATCCCGTCAGAGTGCTTCGTCCCAGGTGTGTCGTGCTCATCGAGGTTTCCCTTCTTTAAAGGATCAAAGTCGTGCCGGTATCTTGTGCCGAGCGGCTGGGCCAGTCAAGGAACACGTAGTCCCAGC
>JAICIG010000078.1 GCA_025924495.1 Pirellulales bacterium
GGGGCGACAACATCCCTATCCCAATCCCATGCTTAAACTAATCCCCAGCAACGCCAGCACGGCAATGGCGACGGCCGCGAACCGCCAGTCGCGGTCCATCGACCATCCGGCCGCGAGTACAAACACGCGAATAATGGGAGTAGCCATCAACGCCAGGATGCCCAGATTGGTCAGTGCGACCGGATCGCCGTGGAAAGCCCGAGCCAGGCTGCTGCGCAGCGAAATCTCATGTAGTGGTTCGGCAGGCTGCGGCGACAACCACTCGGCGATCAGCCCGGCCATCAGCAACAGCCCGCTCAGCGTCAAACCTGCCAACAGGCTGTAATGCACCCAGTGACCCAAGCGGTGTTCGAAGGGTTGAGAGGCCTTCATCCTTGTCCTCCGCGCAGGGCGCGATAGAGCATTTGTACGGCGACGGCAGCCAGCAGCGCTGCGAATAGCCGCCGCACGGCCCGGCCGCCGACGTAGCGATTGACGATCGATCCGATCGCCGATCCGGCCAAGACACCCAACACCGCCGCGGCAGTGATGGCGGGCTTGATCTCGCCACGTCCGTAGTACAGCACGGCGCTGGCCACCGCGGTCACTCCGATCATGAAGTTCGATGTCGCGGCGGCCGCTTTCATGGGAACATTGCAGACCAGATGCAACGCTGGAACCTTGAACACTCCGCCGCCGATGCCCAACAAGCCCGACAGGTTCCCGGCCAGAAAAGAAATTCCTAAACCCGCCGGCAATCGCTCGACGCGATAGGAAACCAGGCCCCCTTCCGTCGCATCGTGAAATTGCGCGCCCAGCGCGCCAAGGGCTGCTGGATCGCCTCCCGGCTTCTCGCTTTGAGGCTGAGCATCGCGGCTGCGGCGCGGTGGATCGGAAACGTCCTGGTCCGGGGCGGCGACCGCGTCGATGCGTTCGGAAGCGCGGCCTTTCCACATCAAGTAAGCCGTGGGCAGCAAGACCAGGCCAAAGATGCCCTCCAAAGCGTGCGGGGCGAACATGGCGGCGGTCAGGCCGCCCGCAATGGCGCCGACGGTCGTGGCGACTTCGAGCGTCATCCCCAGCCGCATGTTGGCCGTGCCGCGTTCGACATTCGTGCTTGCCACGGCGCTCGATGTTGCGATCACTGTCACAATGCTTGTCGCAACGGCATTGTGCATCGGCAACCCAAACGCCAGCACCAACAGGGGCACCAGAAACACGCCCCCTCCTGTGCCCAAGACAGCGCCGATTACGCCTGTCGCCAGCCCGGCGCCCAGGCTTGCCAAGGTGAGCGTGGTCGAGCTCATGGCGTCGCCCTCAGCCAGGCGTAGAGCGAATCGCCAACTTGCCGATAGCCGGCGGCCGACGGATGTACGCCGTTGTTTTGGCGACGTACTGCCTCGCCGGCGGCGTCGGCCTGCACCGGCTCGAACGGATAGTTCCGCAGGCAATCGAGATTGATGTAAGTCGGTACGAGATAGATGCCCTCCGCCTCACGTTCCGCGAATGAGGCTAACATCCGCTCGACCAGGCGATGCTGGTTACGTTTGTATTGCCAGCGCGTCTGCCCGGCGGCGTAATTGGCGCCGAAGGCGTCTTGGCTGGCCGCCGGCGGAACAGGGAGCATGGCGGCGGGGCGAGTTTGCGGCGCAGCCTGTCGCACCATCTGCATGAGACGATCATAGTGGCTTAGCATGTCATCGATCGTCGCCTCAATCGTTTCATCGGTGGCGCTGAAGATATCATTTGGCCCGAGAAAGATCGTCACGACGTCGGGAATCCGACCTTCATTGACCTCCTGGCAGTAGCGTTTGAAGTCGAGCTGTGGCTGATCGCTCCCTTGGCCGAACAAAAAGGGACTGCCGCGATCTTTGTAATCTCCGCGCCGGGCCGTTTCCTTGTAATGCGTGGCGAAGCGTTTCGCCGTCCAGCCGCCATAGCCCTCGTGACGGATGGCTTCGGGCTGACCTTGGGGCTGGTGAGAACCAATCAACCGCAGTTCCTGGCCGGCGTTCTGGAACAATTCAACGACTCGTGCGGGGTAAATTGAGGCATGCGTCAAACTGTCGCCGACCATCAGCACGGACCTTGGCGAGGCCCCCTCATCGCCCCCTTTCGTTTCAGCAACGACCTTTAACTTCGAGCGACCGCGGGCGACCAACTCGTTCTGTTCATTGCGGACGACCAACTCGAACGGATGCTCGCCGATGTCTTCATCCTCGGCAACATAGGTCCAACGCTCCGATTGCTGGCGGCCCTTGGGGCATGTGACATCGAAGGCATAGTTGGCGGGGTTCAGAATCAGCGTCACATTGTCGAAGTAGACGTTCATTTCCTTGCCAACCACAGCGTAGATCGTCGGCGGCAGCACAAGTCGCACCGGCCCCGGGACGTTGGCGTTCGCGTCGGGAGCTTTGCCAGCCTCGTCGGCGCAGGACGCCAGGCGAGGAGGCGCGACGAGACAAGTAAGCATCCAGCATGCGAGCACAGAGACGATCTTAGCGCGGGAAAACATCGATGCATTTCTCTCCAGCACAGCGCCGTTTCGATTTGCGTCCTGGACGACGTTCGCCAAGGACCGCCATGCCGTCTAGTTTAGCATGTTGCGCCCGATCGCCTGTCAAGAAGTGAACTCGGTCGCCGAAGCATCTTCGATCGACTGGCAGGATGCAGGGAATGCATGCCGACTCGCGGTTAAAATCTGCGTGTCTGAGTTTTCCGTCCGCGGAACCGCTCGACGACAACTTGTACACAAGCCCGGTTGCGTTGGCCCGCGATCGATGGGCCACGGAAATACACCGAAGCGCACGGAAGGGAGGCAGGTTGAGGAATTCATTCAGCATCGACTTCCCTTGTCTGACGTTCAACTTCCGTCGTCCCGAATCCCGTCTTTCTACCGTGGACCTTCCGTGCTTTCCGTGGCTTCGTTGCATGGCCGCTATGGCGCCGGGGTTGGCGTGCAAGCAAGCTGACTAAGAAGGGCCGTGCGATGAAACGTGTGTCGAGCATGGTTTCGCCGCGCGCGGTCGCCGAGGCGTCTTCAATCGACTCGCCGGATCGAAGGGAAGTACGCCGACTCGCGGTTAAGATCTTGGTTTCTGAGTTTCCCCTAAGTTTTCCCACATTTCTGCCGGCCTATCCGACGTTCAGCGCCGCCGCCAGACCTGTTAGAATTCGGTCCTTTGATGCCGTCCGCCCCCCGATTCATATCACCCGCCGGTCGTCCGGCAGCACGAAAAGGACGGATGTCTTTATTCTCTTTCCGCAACTGAGCAATTCCATGTTTGTAAAGTTCATGTTCGCTGACGAATGGCACGATCGAACTGATCGCGGAACCGCGATGGCCAATCCCACATGGGATCAGGTAAAGCAAGCCATTGCTGCCTTAGACGGCAAGCAAAGGACGATGTTGACCGTTGCGGATAAGGAGGGCGACGACCACTACCTGATTGTTGCAGGGCAGTGGGACGGTCGGTGCCTTGTTAACGCAACGAAGGACAATTATGACTTTTTCAGTCTTGTTGACCCTTCCCGTTCGATCGAAAAGCGAATGCTGTACGTGGGTGGCCAAAATGGCGAGTATGAAGAGCGAAAGTGCGTGCCATTGGAGTGGGCCCTGGAGGCCGCGGAACACTTTTTTGAAACAGGTGAATTGAAATCCTCCATGAATTGGGTGAGCGATTACTAAAACCGTCCTGTGCAAAAACATTGTTCAACACATCTAGCGGCGGGTTAGAATTGTCAGACGCCCATCAAACTGAATTGCCCTGCGGCGAAACGCGCGTTGGGCATGGTTTCGCCGTGCATGGTCGTGGAAACATCTTCAATCGACCCGCCGGATCCAAGGGACGTACGCCGACTCGCGGTTAAAATCTGGGCGCCCGAGTTTTCCGAGTTTTCCCCAACGCGATCAACACCGCCTTGCGACCCTATCGTTTCTTCCTCCCCACTCCGGGCACAGCCGTGGCTTGTTGCATCCACTCCGCGACCTGATGTTCGTCGAGATCGTCCACAGACTTAAGCTCCACGCCTCGCGTAGACTTGCCCATCGCCACCGGCGTCACAGGCGGTACAGGTACGAGTGCAGCGCCGTTCACGAACATCAGCTTGACATGGCCAGCGAAGCCGCCGCAACAGAAGCACCAGCCATCGCCGACGCCATAGTATGAGATGCCCCATTTCACGGAGCGCTGCAAGCCGGGAAGAGTCTTGGCTCCGAGAACATCGATGAGTTCGGCGATGTCGCGCTGCGGATGCGGCAGGCTGGCGATGTAGGCGAAGACAGGTTGGTCGCCGACGGCAGCCTTCGCGGGGCTGGCCTTGCCGGTCGCCATGGATTCCGGAAGCGTCGTGGAAGCCTTGCCTTTTGCCTTCGCGGGCTTGGCTGGCTTGCGGACCGGCGGGTTGGAAGTCTTTTCAGACGGGCGGTCGGCCATCGTGGTTTCTGTACCTTGAATGTGTTCCTGGCTTAGATGATATCCGGCCAGCAAGTTTTCGACGACCCAATGGCGCAGGCCTTACTGCGATTCGTCGATGCCGTCGATCGGAGCAGCTTCCCGCCACGCTTCTTTCGAGCCGTCCGCGGAACCGCTCGACGACAACTTGTACACAAGCCCCTTGCGTTAGCCCGCGATCGATGCGCCACGGAAATACACCGAAGCGCACGGAAGGGAGGCAGATTGAGGAATTCGTTCAGCATCGGCTTCCCTTGTCTGACGTCCAACTTCCGTCGTCCCGAATCCCGTTTTTCTTCCGTGGACCTTCCGTGCTTTCCGTGGCTTCGTTGCAAGGCTTCGCTGCATGGCTGCTCTGGCGCCGGGGTTGGCGTGCAAGCATGCTGGCTGCGAAAGGTCGCGGGCGACGTTGCAACGCTTCTTAGCTGTTCGAGCTTTCACCGCGGCGGGGCGAGTTGCGGTGTGGCAGGGGGCGGGCCGGGTGGCGAGAGGCCGGCGGCGGAGCGGGGGTCGGTGGCTTGGACGAGCGCGTCGGGCGGCAGGCCGGCGGCCTGAGTCACCAGTGCTGCGGCTAAGGTCAGTTCGTTGAGAGAATCCAGGTAGGCCTGCTGCAATCGAATCAGGCTTGTACGGGCGTTGAAAATGCGAATGGCGTCGACTTCGCCGGCTAGGAACTGCTCCTCCAACTTCTTGAGTTCTACCGGCACGTCGGTCTGAGATTCGGCGCCGCTCTCCTCGACTAACCGACGCGCCCGCTCGTAGCGATCGATGGCCGATAAGGCCTCTAGTTGGGCGCGGGCGCGTACCTGTTCGTAGTTGATCCGCTGCTGCCGCAGTTCGGCATCGCGTTGACGGACCAGCGGCTTGCCGCCGTTGGTGAAGGACTGCTGAACGTGGCCGCGAAAACCAAAGTACTTGACGCCGAAATCGTCGGACTGGTAGTACGGGCCGACTTGAAAGCTCGGAATCCGATCGGCCTGGGCCAGACTGACGTTTGCTCGAGCGGCAGAGATATTCGCCTGCGCGGCCAGTACGTCGGGCCGGCCCGATGCCAGTTCGGCGGCAATCGACTCGATATCGGCCGTCTGCGAAACCGCATTGCGTAAACCATTCACGTGCGACAGATGATCGCCGCTGATGGGCATCCATCGCCAGTCCTGCATTTCGCCGACCAACTGCAAGGGAACGCGCGGCGGCAGATTGAGCTGGCGACCCAAGTCAAGCAGCGCCGTTTGATAGTTCGTTTCTGCCAGCCGATATTGCTGAGCGGTCGAGCGCGCATCGAGCCGCACCATGGCCACGTCAGCCCCCGACGCCTGGCCCGCGGCGAGCTGACGTTGCAAGACCGAGAGCAGAGCGTCATTCGACGAAGCATTTGCCCGGGCGAGATCGCGCAAGCCGCGGCGATACAGGGCCGTAAAGAATAGTTGCTCCGTCAGAGCCAGGTTCTGCAGTTCCGCCTGGTGAATCGTCCAGCGCACGCCGTTCAATGCCGCGGAGGCGTTGCGCTCGCGGTGGCGGCGCTGATGGGCCAACTCAAAATTCACCATGACCAGGTAGTACTGGTAAATCTTCGTCGCGGCGTTCGGTTCGGCGGCGGCGGCCGACGCTGGCGCCTTTTCATACGGAGTCGCCTGGAACTGAAAGAACGGGTTGAACGGGTAGCGGCGCGCCACCCCGATTGCTGCCATGCCGACTCCTTCGGCCGCTCGCTGGGCGACGAGCGTAGGATTGCGGGCCAACCCTAATTCCAAGGCTTCGGGCAGCGTCAGCAAGAACGGCGCGGAGCCGATGGGCGTCTCCGCGGCGACCGCATTCTGTCGGTGCAAGATCGGCTGCACCGGCCGATGTGTGGCGGGAAGATGGACTGGCAGTCGCTGTGAGGCCGAATTTGGCATCGTGGCCCCAGGCAGTCTTGCCGCCGGGCGGGCGGATTGCGGCGTTATCCGCGGACCGGCCACAGCGAAATTCAACGGCGGTCGACCGGGCGCGGGCTGCGAAGGCGCTTGCAAGGCGGCAGCTGGCGCGACTAAGCCTCGCGGTTGCTGGCCTCGGCCAATGCCGCCGGCCAGCAGGCAAATTGCCAGCGAGGCCGGCAGGATCAGGCTTTTCGGATTTCGGACCACGAGATCATTCGCCACGGGTAAGTCGAGCAACCTGGCAAACTCTGACGGTTCAAGGCAAGCTTGCGGAATCCGGGGAAAGTTCGGGGGGCAGCGCAGGCGCCGAAGTTTCCGCACGATGCGGGCCTTAGGTGATTGTCGGCGGCGAGCTGTTCTGGCGATCAGTCTCGATGCGCCGATCGCGCAAAACTTAGTTAGCGGCGCGATTCTCTGACGCCGTACGGCCGAAGGCGAGATAAATCGGCGGCAGCAAAAACAGATTCAACAACGTCGAAGTCGCCAAACCGCCCAAAATGACGACGGCCATCGGGTATTCGATTTCGTGGCCAGGCAGGTTGCCGCCAACGATCAGCGGCGCCAGCGCCAAACCCGTCGTCAACGCCGTCATTAAAATCGGCGCCAGCCGTTCCTCGCTGCCGCGCATGACCAACGCCAGCCCGAACGGCTCTCCTTCGGCCTGTTCGAGGTGACGATAGTGGCTGACCAGCATAATGCCATTGCGGGCCGCAATGCCTAGCACAGTCACGAACCCGACGAGCGAACCGAGAGAAAGCACGCCGCCCGCCAGTAATGCGGCAAACACTCCGCCGACCAGAGCGAAGGGGATGGTCAACAGCACGAGCAGCGTCAGCCGCCACGACTGGAAATCGACATGTAGTAGTAGCAAAATGCCGACCACCGAAAGCGCAGCCAGCGCGAACAGGCGGCGGCGAGATTCTTGCCGGGCGGCGTATTCTCCGAGGAACTCGGGGTGATAGCCGCGGTCGAATGGCAATTGCCTGACGCGATCTTCGATCTCGCGGGCCACGGAGCCCAGATCGCGGCCTTGCACGTTGCACGTGACATCAATGCGCCGCGAGACCGACTCGCGCAGCACCTCATTCGGCGTGGGCACGGTTTCTACCTCGGCGATATCGCCAAGCGGGACATAACCATTGAAAGCGGCGACTGAATCGCTTGCGGCTGGCGTGGCAGGAGGTGCGAGCGCGTTGACGCCCGCGGGCGATCCGCTCGCACGCGTTGGATTCGCAATGCCTCCGGCCGCGGGCAAGTCGATCGGCAAGCGTCGCAAGGCCGAAAGATCGCTGCGCAGCTCCGGCTTGCCCCAGACGACGACGGCAAAACTCTTCTGGTCGTAATACACTTCGCCCACTTGTGTGCTGCGCACCAGCGTTTCGACGGCGCGACGGACATGCCCCGGCGTGAAACCGTACTGCGCCGCCGCCTCGGGCCGCAGGCGAACTTGTAATTGAGGCACGAGCGTTTGCGGCTCGACTTTGGGCGTATGGACCCCCTCGATGTTCTCGATCGCATGATAGACTTCATCCGCCTTGCTGCGCAGCGTAGCCAGATCGGGACCGAAAATGCGAACCACAATCGTGGCTTTGGCGCCCGTCAGCACTTCCTTGATGCTTTCCTTGAGGTACGTGAGCACATCGCGATACAGACCCGGATAACCGTCGACGGTGTGCTGAATCTTGGCGACGGTTTGGTCCAGGTCGGCTGTCGGCTCGACGCTGATCCACAATTCGGTGAAATTCGGCCCAACCACCTCGTCGGCCACTTCGGCCCGGCCGATGTGCGAGCCGAAATTCCGCACGCCGGGAATTTGCCGCAGTTCCTTACTGACGCGCACCGTGATCCGCGTCATCGCATCCAGCGATGTGCCAGGCTTTTCCACCCAATGCATCAAAAAATCGGTCTCTTTAAAGTCCGGCAGAAACTCCTCGCCTAGAGAAAAGACGGCGACCAGGCTGACGGCAAACAGCACGACGATCGTCGTGACCGCCGCTTTGGGGCGAGCGACGAACCAGGGGAGCCCGCGGCGGTACGCTTTCTGCAACCACACCGTGAGCGGCGCCTCGTGCCGGCGATGCGCCGCGCCGGGCAGCAAGATCAGCGACATGGCCGGGGTCACCGTTAATGCCACTAACAGCGAGGCCAGGATGGCCAGCATGTAGGCGATGGCCAGCGGTCGAAAGAATGAGCCGGAGAGCCCTTCCAGAAACAACACCGGCACGAATACCAACGTCACGATCAGGCTGGCGTAAACGACGGCGCTGCGGACTTCGAGCGAGGCGCTGAGCACCACCTGGTAGGCTGGCAACGGGTGCTCCGCCTGGCGATTGAGCTTGAGGCGCCGCAAGATATTCTCGACGTCGATAATTGCGTCGTCGACGACTTCGCCTAAGGCGATCACCAGACCCGCGATGACCATCGTGTTGATCGTGCCGCCCCAATAGTGCAGCACGAGCGCGGCGGCCACCAGCGAGAGCGGAATGGCGGTCACGCTGATGATCGACGTCCGCCAGTCATATAAGAAGGCGACCAGCACGACGATCACGAGCACGCAGCCGATGAGCATGGCATGCGAGAGATTGTGCAGCGAGCGCTCGATAAAGGTCGCCGGGCGGAAGATGGTCGAGTCGAGCTTGACGTCGGCCAGGCCGGGGCGGAGCAAATCCAAAGTCTTTTCGACATTGTGCGTGATATCGAGCGTGTTGCCCCAGGGTTGCTTCTCGACGATCAACAGCAGTCCTGGCCCGTCATCGATGACGGCGTCGCCGATCGGGGCCGGAAAGCCTTCGACCACTTCAGCCACGTCGCCCAAGCGCAGCGGCGCTCCGCCGCGGAATCCGACGATCGTTGCAGCCAGGTCGGCCGGATCGCGAATGCCGGTCATCTGCCGCACCGGCACGCGCTGGTTGGGCGTATCGACGAAACCGCCGCCGCTCAGCGTGGCCGCGTCCGCCGCGGCGCGCTCGACGTCGGCCAGCGTTACCTGATGCGCACGCAGGCGATCAGGATCGACCAGCACTTGCAGTTGCCGGTCTCGCTGACCCCAGATCGCCACGTTGGCCACGCCGGGAATGGCCATCAAGTGGGGCCGAATCGTCCAGCGGGCCAGGATCGTGAGATCCATTTGCGAGAGCTTTTTGGAAGTCACGCCGATCTTTAGCACGCGGGCCGTGGATGAATGCGGCGACATCATGACGGGCGGCTTGGCCACGGTCGGCAGCCGCGCCGCTTCCACCGACAGCCGCTCCTGCACCAACTGCCGGGCGCGGATCAAATCGGTTCCTTCCTCGAAGATCAATCGAACCGAGGACAACCCGAGCACCGACTTGGAACGAATCGTCTTGAGAAACGGCGTGCCATTGAGCGCGTTCTCGAGCGGCATACTGATCAGGCTTTCGACCTCGACTGTCGACAAACCGGGCGCCTCGGTCTGGATCTCGACCATTGGCGGCGCAAACTCGGGGAACACATCGAGCGGAGTCGTCTCGAGCGTCCGCACGCCGAATACGATCAACAGCGCCGACAAGGCGAGTACCAACACGCGAAGCCGCAGCGAAGTGGAAATCAGCCAGGTCATCCGAAAAATCTCTCCGCGGCACTCGGCGTGGCGCGCGTCACTTGCCGAAACCGAACTCCGCCCCAAACAACTCGGCGACGCCGGCGGTTACGATCTTGGCGCCGGCCGGCGGTCCGGCGGAGAGCACCGCCCAGCCATCGACGACAAAAGGAACCGCCACGCGCCGCCGCACATAGACATGCTCCGCCGTCTGTTCGTAGACCCATGTTCCGCCATAAATATCTTGCACGACGGCCGACCACGAGATGCCGAGACTTTCCTGTTTCGCTGCGAGGGTTAAGGTCGCGCTGACGCGCTGTCCGGGCCGGAATTTTCCCTCGGCATTGGGGAGTTCGTAGTAAAGATCGACGGCGGCGGCCTGCGGCACGGCGGTGGGGGGCGCGCTGACGGGCCGAGCGGCTAATCCCGGGGCCGCAGCCGGATCGGCCAGACTTTTGATTTGCGCCGCGGCGTCGGTCGCCACTTCCGATAGTTCGCCGGCATAGACCGGCACGCGCACCCAGACGGTATCGAGATCGATAACTTCGAACAGCGGAGCGCCGGCGGGCACCACTTCATCAGGCGCTGCAAATTCAGCGCGAATGATGCCGGCCCGCGGCGCCTCAATGACGAGCGGCTCGACTTTTCCCGCTTCGGCGTCAAGCTTGATGCCGTCGACAAGCCGCTTGCGCGTCGTAGCGGCCTCGAGCGTCTTTTCGGCCAACTCGAGCTGGGCCCGCGCTTCATCGACGGTGCGGGCATTCCCGGCTTGCTCGCGGAGCAATCGCTCGGCGCGGTTCAAGGCGATCTGGGCCGCTTCGACCTGCACGCGCGCTTGCTGGGTCTGCCCTTCGGCGTCGATCTGCGCTTGCGACAATTGCATCTTGGCCTGCGCGTAGGCAATTCGCTCGGCAGGCGTCAGCACGTCGCGCTCGGGAGACAACAGCGGCGTCAGCACGAACACCGGATGCTGGCGCGCGACTTTTTGACCGACGGCGAGCGGCTTGTCGGTGGAGGCGGCCTTCAGCCGGCCGCTGACGGGCGCCGAGACGACAATCGAGGCGCCGGTAGGCGTCGTGACTTCGCCGCCGAAGGTCCGCTGCCGGGCGACGCGGCGCGATTCAACCGGCTCGGTCTTCAGCCCCAGCCGCTCTTCGGCATCGGGCGTTAGCGTGAGGGTGTTGAGCTTCTCTTCGCTGGCGGTTTGCGCCACTTTCGCCGGCGGCTCCGATTTGGCTGCGGCTGGCGCGGTGCGCTGACAACCGGCGGCAGCGACGACCGCGAGAAAAGCCAGCGTGTGCCGAAGCGCCAATAGATCCATGGTTGTTTGCTCGCCCTCTGCCTGCCTTGCCCGAGTTCCGAGCCTAGCTGCCGTCGATACGGTCGTCAATCAAGCCGGCGGGGCGTTACCGAATCGTCAGCTTCGCCGCATAGAGCCCTCCAAGGCGATCGCGACAGGGGCTCAGTAGCTGCGGTCGATCGGGAACTGCTCAATGGTCATTTGCGGCCTCAACTGCTGAAGCTGCTTAATGCCCGCGTCGGTGACCTTGCTGCCGTTGGTGTAAACCTGGGCCAGTTTTGGCAGCGCTTGCAGTTGGGCCAACCCTGCATCGGTCACTTGCGTGTACTGCAAATCGAGCCTGGTCAGTTCCTTCAAGCTCGCCAGCGAGGCCAGGCCTGCGTCGGTGATGGCCGGCGGAAGATAGAGCCGGTCAAGATGCTCGAGCTTCGCAAGCATGGCCAGATCGGCATCCGTGGCGCGGCTGTTGTGCAGGTCGACCTTGACCACGAAACCTTGATCGCGACGCACATTGCCCCCCAATTGCTCGATCGCGGCAATCGTCGGCTGCTCGGGCGATGTCACGGCGCCGCAGCCGCTGGAGATCAGCCCCAGTAGACCAAGCACACTCGGCATCACAACCCTATGCAGCGCACGGCGACTCATGACAACGAACCTTTAGAAGCGAAAAGTGGTTCTATTCGGTCCGCAACTGCACATTGCCTTCGCTGCCGATCGACAGCGAGACGCCGCCCGGGCCCTGATGATTCTCGACCTTGACGACAATAGCATTGCGGCCGCTCTTGAGCGGAACTTTGAATTGATCGGCCGCCGGTTGTAACGCGCGGTTGCCCCGGTATTCATGCACCTGCCGGCCATTAACCCAGACTTTGCAGCTATCATCGCTGCCTAACAGCAGCGTCGCCTCCTGGTCCGCCGCGCTGTCGGCGTAGACGAGGAAATAATTGGTCACTGCCTCGCCGCGCACTCGCCGCTTGCGAGCGTAGTTCACCTGGTCGACGCCCGGGAAGCCGAGCGAAGGATCGTTCTCGACAAGCTCCCAGCGCACGGGCTTGTTGTCGGCGCCGGTCAGCGTGACGTTCAGATTGGGTTGAGCCAGTTGTTGCTCAATGCCGTAGTCCTTGTCGACCCCTTTCAAGTCAGGGCTGGCAAAGGGCCCGAGCATGCGGAACTGGGTGACCGGTTGCACCGATTCCTTGAGCGAAGTCAAGAAGGCCAACAGATCGGCGGCGTCCTGTGCCGTGACGTCTCGCAGCACCAGCTCAGGCATCAGCGACTTTTGCTGTGGCTCGAGCGTTTCCACCTCGCTGGCCTTTACGTTGATCAACTTGCCCTGGGCATCTTTGAGCACGACCTGCTGGTTGGTTTTCTCGACTAGAAACCCGACGTAAACCTGACCCCCTTGGGTTTCGAGCAAATAAGGGATGTATTCTGGCGCGATGGCCTTGGACGGGTCGAGAATCGTTTCGAGCAGCGTGCCCCGCTCGTACTTCTTGCCGATCTGGCTCAGATCGGGTCCGATCGTAGCGCCCCCGCCGCGCACGCGATGACAGTTCTTGCACTGTGCGGCGGAACTCTGAAAGAAGATCTGTTCGCCTCGCTTGGCGTCGGACTTCATCGCCAGCAACTCGGCAGGCTTGATAGCCGTCCCCAGCCGCTGCGGCCGCTCGCCCTCGGGAATGAACCGCTCGTAAAGCACGCGAATGTTCGAATCGGGATGTTTCGTCGCCAAGGCGATGGCTGATTTGGCCGCCGGCTCGGGAATCGACTTTTCCTCGATGGATTTCAGCAACACCAAAGCGCCGCCCGTAGAAGACATCATTCGTTGGACTATCTCCGCTCGCGCGTCCTCAGCAATCGAATTGTTCGCCAGTAGCTTCTTGACGGCTGACCAATCTTGCAGATCGACGAGCGCCGCAATGGCCGCCTTGCGCACCGAAGCATCGTTCGCCGCCGCGAGCTTCTCGATTGCCGCTGATACGCCGCTGGCGCGCAATTGCACGGCGACTTCGATCGCCTTGCGGCGCACTTCGGCCGCTTGTTGTTCGGAGGCGGCCAGCGCGAGGACGTCGCCGCCCAAATTGCCCAGTTGATTGTCGCCCGCGACCGAAAGAGCGGCCATTTGCAGGCTGCGATCGGCGAGTAGCGTCTTCAAGCCCGAAGTCAATTCCGACTTGCTTTTCAAGTCTTTCCAAGTGCTGCCGAGATTGGTTGAGATCATCTTCAGCGCTAGCCGGCGCAGCTCGGGGCTGGACTTAGCGTCGGTCGTTAAATTCAGCACCGCTTGTCCTGCATCGACGGAAGGGATGCCGGCCAGGTGCTCCAGAAGTTTTGTCCGGGCTGCGTCATCAAGTCGAGCGTTGGCGAGACTCTTGACGACGAACTCCGCCGCAGCCTTGGGGTTGAGCACCTGCAGCAGTTGGATCCGATCGATCGACAGCTTGCCGGCAGCTTCGAGCGCCGCGAACAACTGCGCTTTGCGGTCGCCGGCGGCAATATTAATCGCTTCCAACTGGTAACGGTCCGAGCCATCGTAGGTCGAGGCCAGTTTGACAAGCACTGCATCGGTCTGCGAACCGTTTAACTTGGGCAGTGCGAGCAGGACTTCGCGGCGGACCTCCGGCGAGGCGTCGTCGGCCATCGCCAGAATGGCGTCGCCGTGGTCATCGCCATGTCGGCGCAAGATTCGCACGGCCAGCGCCCGTAGCGAAGCATCCGAACTCTTCAGAGTCTCGACTACCGTCTTGCGCGCATCGCCGCCGATGCGATCGAGCAGCCACAGAGCCCGAGCTTTATAATCGGGTTCATCGCTCTGCAATAAGGCTTTCAGCGCCGGAACGCTCGATTGACCTTCGGCCAGCAACCGTTCGCGTGCCAGGTACTGCGTCGCCAGGTTGGGGCTTTTCAAGCCCTCAATCGCATCGGGAATGTTTGCAAAGGGGCCGGCTTTGCCGATGCGCGAAAGTTTCTTGCCCTTGGGCCGCAAGGAGAAGATGCGTCCTTGGTTGGGATTATTGTAGGCATGCCCGCCGACGCCGCCATCGTACCAGTCGGCAAGATACAAGCTGCCATCCGGGGCCGCACAAATGTCGTCGGGTCGGAAATAATTGTCGCTTTCGCTCGAGATCAGCACGCGGCTGGTCGCCTTCTGGCCATAACCCGCGTTCTCGTGGCGATACATCCGCACTTCGCGCGGGCCCGCGTCAGTATGCAACGGCACATCTTTATAGTCTGGTCCAAATGCATTGCCTTCGTAGTAGCAAATGCCGCAGGGCGAGCCGAAACCGGTGACCAACGTCGCGGGCACAAAGCCCGGAATATGGCCGCGGAAATGCCAATGTTCGCCGAATGGCGTGCCGGGCGGAGTCTTCGGCGGCGGTCCCCCGAACCAGCCGTAGTTGCCTCCTTCCATGATCCAGCAAATTCGTACGCTGAAATTGCCGTCGTTGTCGTTGTCGCTGCAGTAGGCTTCGCCGAACGAGCTGACGCAGATCTCATACGGGTTGCGGAAGTTGACGGCCACCGTTTCCAACTTGCTGCCGTCGAGTTCGCCGCGGAGCATGGCGCCCCACTGGAACTTGATGTGCGAGCCGTCCGTCCCCTGGACATCGAAACCGGTATCTCCATGGCTCATCCACCACTTGTGATCAGGGCCCAGAACTATACTGTGCGCGCCGTGATCGTGGTTGTGACCGCCGAAACCGGTCAGCAGTTTCTTGGGCGGACCGTCGGCCTTCAGGTCGCCGTTTTTATCTTCGTAGACCCACAGATCGGGGCTGGTGGCGACATAGACCTTATCGCCAGCGACGCAAATGCTCATCGGCGCGAACACATCATCGGCGAACACAGTGACCTTGTCGGCCTTGCCGTCGCCATCGGTGTCTTCGAGCACCTTGATTTTCTCCGACGGGGGGCTCTTGGCCTTGGCGCGGTAGAATTCGATTTCCGCCACCCAGACTCGGCCGTGCGTATCGACGTCGATCGCCGCCGGATTGGTGATCATGGGCTCCGAGGCGAATAGCGAAATCTCCATTCCCTCGGGCGCTTTGAGAGCCTGCAATTCTTCTTCGGGCGACTTTTGCGCCTGGGCGGGGACTGCCGCTGCCGAAATAAGCGCGAGAGCCAACGACCAACAGGCGACGGAGCGGAACATCATGCGTTAATACCGGTGGGAAAATGCGGTGAGGTAGGTAGCCGAAGTGGCCATTGTAGTCTGAAAACTGCAACGGATGCAATTTCCTAAGAACGGTCGCGCGACTGACTTTACGACGGCGCCTGGCAAATTCGGCAAACAGAAAAGCGGCGGGCAATTATCCCTGCAAATAAACAAACCAGATACGATACCGAAAGGCGCAGGCCTTGCCGCCGCGGTGGCCCGGCTCTTCGAGCAACCGGCGCGACCAACCTCGCTGATCGAAAGGACTTTGCGATGCGGGCCTTAATCACGGGAGCGACGGGGTTTATCGGACGGCGCCTGCTTGAGCAGGTTGACGAGCCGGTCGTTCTCTCGCGTGATCCTGCCAGCGCCAAACAAAAACTCGGCAAGATCGAAGCCTTTGCGTGGGACTTGATGAGCGGGCCGCCGCCCGCAGAGGCATTTCGCGACGTCAGCGCGGTGTTTCATCTGGCCGGCGAGCCCGTCGCCGAAGGACGCTGGAATGCCGACAAAAAACGGCGGATCATGGATAGTCGCAAGGTCGGCACGACCAATCTGGTGAAGGGGCTCGAGCAACTATCTCGCCGCCCGCCCGTTCTCGTCTCGGCCTCGGCCGTCGGCTACTATGGCTCGCGCGGCGATGAAGTGCTCGATGAATCATCACCGCCGGGCGATGACTTTCTGGCCGACGTTTGCAAGGAATGGGAACAAGCGTCGCAGCGTGCAACCAGCTTCAGCATGCGCGTCGTCAACCCGCGGATCGGCATCGTGCTGGGCGCGGGGGGCGGAGCGCTGGGCAAGATGTTGCTGCCGTTCAAACTCGGCCTCGGCGGCCGCTTGGCCAGCGGCGATCAATGGATGCCGTGGATCCATCTCGATGATCTCGTCGGACTGTTCCTGCATGCCGCCGGGCATCCGGAGGCAAGCGGGCCCATGAACGCCGTGGCCCCCAACCCCGTGACCAACCGCGAGTTTACGCGAGTGCTGGCTGCAGCCGTTCACCGTCCGGCGATCTTTCCCATGCCGGGCGCAATGCTGAAGCTGGCCGTGGGCGAGTTTGCCCAGGTCCTATTGGCGTCGCAACGAGTCGTGCCGCGCGTGGCGGAACGAACCGGCTATCAATTTCGCTATCCGGAACTGTCTGGCGCCTTCCAGGCCATCTTGCATAAGGCGCAGCGAACCAAAAGGTCTCGCTCGCAGCACGAACAGGCGGCAGCCCGATGAACCGCGTTTATCGTTTGGAGCGAACTCAGTTTATTCCCTGTCCGCGAGAGCAGGTTTTTAGCTTCTTTGCCGACGCCCGCAATCTGGAGCGAATCACGCCGGAATTCCTCCAGTTCCACGTGCTGAACGATGGAGATACCGGCGTCCGCGAAGGAATGCTGATCGACTACAGGCTCAAACTTTTCGGCCTGCCGTTTCGATGGCAGTCGCGGATCGAGGCCTTCGAACCAGGATGCCGGTTCATCGATGTGCAACTGCGCGGTCCCTATCGCCGCTGGCGCCACTTGCACGAATTCGCCGACGTGCCCGGCGGGACGGAGATGCATGATTACGTCGACTACGAATTGCCGCTCGGTCCGCTCGGCCAACTGGCACATGCATTGTTTGTGCGACGTACGCTGGGGAAGATCTTCAACTTCCGGCAGCAGGAAATCGCCAGGCGATTTGCCAAACAATCCTCGCCGAACGACGCGGCAAGCGCCGAACACAAAATTGCAGGCCCGCCTGGCTAGGCCGCGCCTGTGCTCTGCGCCGTAACAGGCCAACTTTTCAGAGCACGGGAGCCGACCGACATGGCGGCTTCTAGCCGCCGAGCTTACTGCGCCGCGTTGTCATCCAATGGCGCATTCTGCAAATAGATCTGGTTGTTCGGACTGCTTGCCGTAGCCCACGTGCCGCCGGCCGGCTGCACTTGCTGGCCATTGGGCGACATCAGCAGGCAGTACACTCCGTAGTCCATGGCTTCGCTCAGATTCCGAGAGTGCCCATCGCAGAACACGGCCAATGCAATGCCGGGATGACGGCTCGAAGGACGAGCATTATTCACGTACGCCGGATTATTTGCGTTGGCAGTATCTTCCGGTCCATTGACGCCCCCCATGGGGTAATTTTGCGGCTGGAAGGGAGGCGTGGCGCTGTTGGTCGAGTACGACCAGACGAAGCCGTGAAAGGCCTCATAGACATTGTTGACGCCGCTGGAAATGTTGGCGTAGCTGCCGCCGCTCAAGTTCTCGGCGAACATCAACGTATTGGAAGCGCCATCATGCGAAGAGATGAAGTCTTGGGTCATGTTAACGATCGGATTCGCCGGCGTGGCGCCGGATGCTGGCTGGTTCAGAGAATCGAACTGATAGCGATCGAAGAAGACGCCATTGTCAAGATAATCGACGGGCAGGCCGGCGGAATTGGCCACGTCTTGCATGCCCGTGTTCGCCGCATACGCGCAAGGGGGCGGAAATGCTGCGGCCGGCGGATTGCTCGGGCAAATTGCCATGGCGATATATCCGGCCTGTACCGGATCGGCGGATGGCATATAGCCGCTGATGGAACTCGCAAAGCCGTTCGGCGTCCCAATGAACAAGCCGCGCTTCCAGTTGCGATGAAGATCCGACTTTTCAATAAACGGCATCAACGGCACGAGCCAATGCACTGGATACTCGTTGCGAGCATTGACTACGCCGCTGGGAATCGGGTTGCTGGCGTCCGTGGTGATGACGAGCGGCTCCTTATAGCCTGGGTAACGCCCGCTAGGGGTCGTGACGAAGTTCTGCATCGCCAATCCGAGCTGATGCAGATTGTTGTTGCAAGTGTTGCGGCGACCCGCCTCTCGAGCCATTTGCACGGTGGGCAACAAGAGCGCCATCAGCATGCTAATGATGCTGATCACCACCAGCAACTCGACTAAAGTAAAAGCAGGACGGTGCGAACGAGCGATACGTGAGGCGCGCATGGCGACAAGCTCCTTTGCCACAAGGATAGAGGACGCGATTTGCAAGACGGTTATGCTTTCGAACGAAGGTCGTTACGACCTATTCGTTTGCACAGGAAAAGCGAGCGGCGACTCCATTCACGCCGCATCGATGCAAGCGAGCGCCTTAATTGAAGTGCAAGAAAAGTTGAATGCAGAACACAATCATGCCGCGACTTCAACGCGCCCAACTGGTGGTCAAAAGCTTGAATACAAACGTGCTGACGAGGCGCAGCAAAGCCAATGTCGCCATGACTGAACGGTGAAGATTGAACTCAGGTTCGCCATGCAAGTAGTGTGCCCGCGCGAGCCAACTTCTCCGGGCGCTCGAAAGAATCTGTAATTCCCGCGTGAGAGCGACGATCTTACTGTCACGCGATTGAATCGGCTGTCATCAAAGCGACGACAGGCGAGTCTCTTTTTGAGAAATGATTCGCATGAACCGCACTTGCTAGCTATCGCGGCGGAGCCAATTCGAGGTTCTCCTTGAGTTCGTCCTTGAACTGACTCTTGAAGATGCAGGTGATGTGGCCGGCGCCTTTGATCTCTGTGACCTTCCAGTCGGGACGCACTTTCTCCAAGCGAGCGACGTAGAGCCGCCTCACCGGGTCATGTTCGCCGATGAGAACGGCTACCGGGACATTGAGCATCTTGAGCTCATCTTCCGTCAGGGCAAGTTTCCCAAAGCTGCGGGCGCAGGCCGAAGGAGTCTTCGCCCCCTCGCGCGCCGGCAACCGCTCCCAGAAAGATTGCAGCAGAGTGCCTTGCTCAAGCCAGCCCATGCCGCCCAGCGTCACGGAGCGGACGCGATCCGGATGGTCGACGGCGAGCTTCATGGCGATCATGCCGCCCATGGAATAGCCGACGATCCGGGCCTTTTCGATCTGCAAATGATCTACGAGCCGGACGACGTCCTCGACCATGTTCGCGCCATATGCGTCGTCCTCTTTGGGCTTGTCGGAACCGCCATGGCCTCGGACGTCGAGCGAGATGACGCGGAAATGGTCGGCTAGCGCCTGCGTCGTTCCGGGCAATCGCCAATTGAGATCGGCGTTGGCGTGCAGTCCGTGGATCAATACGACGGGCTCCCCTGTACCCTCGACGGTGTATTGAATCTTCACGCCGTGGGAGTCAAACGTTTGCTTCGCCGGCGCTTTTTCCGCCAAGGTAGAGGCGGGAAAAAGGGAGAAAAACGCCACAATTGCAGCGAGGATTTTCACGGCAGGTCACTCCGCACGAAGCGATTTAGATCCAAGTATACCGCTGCCCGCCCCCATATCGCCACGATCGCGCGTAGCGCCCCGGTGATCGCCTAATCTTTGGCTGATCGGGCTGTTTGGGCGGACGCAAAACACGGAATGTCGGTATTTTCGGGAAATAAACCTCGAAAAAAGGGGTGTAGCCATGCCCCCCGGCCAGTCGAGTGATACTCAAGCCCGGCACGATCGCTAAATCAGAAAATCTCGTCGTACATGAACTCGTGGCCGGTTTCGGCAAATTCAGTCCAATTTGCCTGCTGCTCCGCTTCGACGATTGATTGGGATCGAGTGGAAGTTTGCATCTAACAGCATCCGCCGACTCATCCGGGACCGAGTTCCCGCGATGAGCCATTCTCATTTTTTCAGCAGGGAAGCACCATGTTGCTGCGCAGTTGGCGAGAGAGTTTGAAACGTCTATTGGCCACGAAACCCAGCCGGCGCAAACCTTCGCCCCGTTTGATGGAGCGCTTGGAGCAGCGCAGCCTGATGTCGGTGAATCCAACGGCCGCGACGTTTTCGGCGACCGAGGCGGCCGCCTTCAGCGGCACCGTCGCATCGTTCACCAGCAACGATCACAGTCCGCAATCGGCCAGCAACTACAGCGCAAACATCGATTGGGGAGACGGGCACACGAGCAATGGCAAGGTCGTGGCAAATAGCGGCCATTTTGATGTCACCGACAACCATACCTACGATGACGATGGCCAATACACCGTCAAGGTAACGATTAATGACAAGGTCGATCATAGCCATGCCACGGTCCAGAGCACAGCGAATGTGGCCGACCAACCGTTGACGCTTACGGGACGCTCGGTGCAAACGACCGAAGGCTGGCAGTTTAACGGCCGTATCGCCACGCTCAGTGATCCAGGCACGTCCGGCGATCCGGGCGACTATTCGGCGACGATTGACTGGGGCGACGGCACGACGACCAGCGGTTCTTTGAGCTCGAATTTCAGCGGCGGCTTCAATGTCAACGGTCGCCACGCCTATCAGCACGAAGGAACCTACACCGCGCAGGTGACGGTATGCGAAGACGGCGAGCCTAACACCTCGGTGTCGGCGACCTCTACGATCACTGTCGCCGACGCCGATCTGCTCTTGCCATCGAACATCTCGATTTATGCGACCGAAGGGACGAGCTTTAGCGGCAAGGTAGCGACATTTTTTGACATCGGCTATCCTGGCAATTCGTCTGGCAACTTCAACGCCACGATTGACTGGGGCGATGGCACAACGACAACCGGCAGCGTCAGCGGCAGCAATGGCTTCTTGACGGTCGCAGGCGCCCACGCGTACGCGGAAGAGGGCGCCTACTCCGTCAGCGCGGTCCTGGCGGAAAACACAGGGGGCAACGCGTCGGCCACCGCGACGGGTTCCGCGCTCGTCGCTGAGGCTGATGTTTTGGTTCCTGACCCGATCTCACTTTCCGCCACGGAAGGCGCCGCCTATAGCGGCGTGGTCGCCAGCTTCACGAACGCTGGCTATCCGGGCAATACCCCGAGCAGCTTCTCCGCGGTGATTGATTGGGGCGACGGTACGACGACGACGGGCAGCGTCAGCGGCGGCAACGGCTCGCTGAGCGTGAGCGGCAATCATACCTATGCCGAGGAAGGCGACTACAACGTCAGCGTCGTGCTGAGCGAAGCCGATCAAAGCGGCGCCGAGGCGACGGCAACCGGAACGGCCAGCGTGGCCGAAGCGGATGTCTTGACCGCCGATCCGATATCATTTGCCGCCACGGAAGGAACTTCTTATAGCGGCACCGTAGCGAAATTCACCAATTCCGGCTATCCGGCCAACCCGGCTAGCAACTTTTTGGCGGTGATCGATTGGGGCGACGGCGCGACGACGACGGGCAGCGTCAGCGGCAACAACGGCGCGCTGAGCGTGAGCGGCGACCATACCTATGCCGAGGAAGGCGACTACAACGTCAGCGTCGTGTTGAGCGAATCCGACCAAAGCGGCGCCGAGGCGACGGCAAGCGGAACGATCAGCGTGGCCGAAGCGGATGTGTTGACCGCCGATCCGATTTCGTTGTCCGCCACGGAAGGAACTTCGTATAGCGGCACGGTAGCGATATTCACGAATTCCGGCTATCCAGACAACCCAGCTAGCAACTTCTCGGCGGTGATCGATTGGGGCGACGGCACGACGACCACGGGCAGCGTCAGCGGCGGCAAGGGCGCGTTGAGCGTGAGCGGCGACCATACCTATGCCGAGGAAGGCGACTACAACGTCAGCGTCGTGTTGAGCGAATCCGACCAAAGCGGCGCCGAGGCGACGGCAA
>JAICIG010000079.1 GCA_025924495.1 Pirellulales bacterium
CGCGTCGGTTGGCGGAACACCCGCTCGATATCGTGACGTTTGGCACGCCTATCCGCTATGGCTGGGACCATCGGGGACATGGCGGACTTCTACATTTCGTCAACCATCGTCCCGCCAATGGTTGTCCGCAGCATCGGTCTCTATTTCCGCCGCCCATTGATCACGTGATGCAAGCAGTCGGCGGCGATTACCTGCAGCAAGTGGGCGTCGCCGGCACCGACACGGCGCCCAGCCGATTGGCCTGGCGCGCCTGGCTGGCGAATCGTCAACTCGGTCGCTTTCTCGAGCGGGATCTCGCTTCGAGCGGACTGGTCGACCGGCTCAAGTTCGGCATGCGCGTGCCCGAGGCGGGCACGACGCTGCTGGTCGACTATGGGCTGCCCCTCGGCAGCTTGTCCCAACATCTGGCAGGCCATGCCGTGTACACTCGGCACGAGTGGCTGCTGTTCCATGCGGAACAAGTCGCCGAGCAGTTCTATTCGGGCCATGCCCAACGTGCGGGAGTGGCTTAAGAGCAATACTCCGCTGCACGACGAATCGTCTGCCGGCCCTGGACTTGCTGATCAAGTCTCGGATCGCGAAACGCTCGAGGCCCGTTTTCAAACGGATCTTTGTCCGCAGTCCCCTCTCAAAAGCGTCCGCGCTCGATTCAGAAGCAGCAAGTCTGCCGCTGACCCTCTTGCCCCGCCGTTCATGCCGGCGCGCCAATTCGCTCAGCGTGGTGTGCGGATTGGATCCGCCTTAGTCGTAACGCGCGCGGATTCTCCCGCATAACTATCCCGAAGGCGCCTTTCCGTCGATGGTCCGCGATTTGCGAACTTGCCTCTGTTTTAGGAACAGCAACGGTACTGGATCGAGGGACCCTACGGTGGCCGTCGGCGAGTTGCGATCGGGCGAAGAGTCAAGCGGGCGGATCACCGCCGTGCGCGGCTCGGTGATTGAAGTTGAGTTCGCCCAGCAGCTTCCCAGCCTGTTTGACGCCCTCCGCGTGCGCGACGGCAATCGTACTACCGTTCTGGAGGTCGCCCACCACCTCGATGCACATACTGTCCGAGCCATCGCTTTGGGACACACGGAGGGACTGGCGCGGGGAATGCCGGTGGAACCGACCGGTAAGCCGGTCGCGGTGCCGGTGGGCCTCGACACGCTGGGCCGGCTGTTCAATGCGCTCGGCGAACCGCTCGATGGCAGACCGAGTCTGGATGGAATCGAGCGCTGGCCGATTCATCGACCGGCGCCAGTTTTAGCGCGGCAGACTCGCGGGCTGGAGTTTCTCGAAACCGGCATCAAGGTGATCGACTTGCTCGCGCCGCTAGCGCGCGGCGGCAAGGCGGGACTGATCGGCGGAGCAGGAGTAGGTAAAACGATCTTGTTGCAGGAATTGATTCACGGTATGCGGCGTCGCGACGGCGGCATCGCCGTGTTCGCCGGCGTCGGCGAACGGACCCGGGAAGGCAATGATCTGTGGCTCGAGATGCAGCAGACCGGCGCGCTCGAGCATGCGATTTTGCTGTTCGGCCAGATGAACGACGCTCCGGGCAGCCGCTTCCGCGTGGCCTTGTCGGCATTGACTATGGCCGAGTACTTTCGCGATGAGCGGAAGACGGAAGTGCTGTTTCTGGTCGATAACATTTTCCGCTATGTACAGGCCGGATCGGAGGTCTCGGGCTTGCTCGGCCGGCTTCCTTCGGAGGTCGGCTACCAGCCGACGCTGGCCGACGATTTGGCCGCACTGGAAGAACGAATCGCTTCGGTGGCGGGGGCATCGATCACATCAGTGCAGGCAGTTTACGTGCCCGCCGATGATCTGACCGATCCCGCCGTCGTGCAGACGTTCGCCCATCTCGATGCGAGCCTCGTGCTCTCGCGCAGCCTGGCGGCGCAGGGGCTGTATCCGGCCGTCGACCCGCTGGCCTCGGCCTCGCGATTGCTCGACCCGGTGTATGTCGGCGAGAAGCATTACGAACTGTCGCTGCGCGTCACGCGGGCCCTGGAGCGTTATTCCGAACTGGAAGACATCATCTCGATGTTGGGTCTCGACGAACTCTCGGCTGACGATCAGCAAACGGTCCGCCGTGCGCGGCGGTTGCAACGGTTCTTGACACAGCCGTTGTTTGTTACCGAGGCATTCACCGGACGACCCGGCCGGCACGTGCCGCGAGCCGACACGCTGGCTGGCTGCGAAGCGATTCTCGACGGCCGCTTCGATGCGGTCGACGAGAATGCGCTGTACATGATCGGCGCCGTCGACGAGGTCGTGAAATGAACGACGACCTGCTCGATTTCGAGATCCTCGTGCCCGACGGAATCGTCGCCCAACAGCGCATTGCCAGCCTGGAGGCCGCTGATGCCAGCGGTCGCTTCGGCATTTGGCCGCACCACGAGCCGCTCTTCACGGTGCTGACGCCTTGTGTGCTGGTTTATCGGTTGGGCTCGGGCAAGGAGCAATATGCCGCGGTCGATGGCGGCGTGTTGCTCGTGGAAGCGGGGCGCGCGTCCATCGTCAGCCGCGAAGCGCTAACGTCGTCGCGGCTGGACGACGTAGCGGACAAGGCCCGCGCCCTGTTGGCTTCCCGCCGCGCTCAGGAACGTTCGACCAGTTCGGCCTTCGCCGAATTGGAAGCATCGCTGGCCCGACAACTCGGCCGATTGGAGCGCAAGCAGTGAATCGGCATGAAGACGATGAACCATTTTTGCGCGAAGTGCAACAGCAGGCGAAGCGGATCGGCAAAGCGCGCGGCGCCGGCTTCTGGCAGGGGCTGGCGGCCGTCGGCGCGGTGGGCTGGATGGTGGTCGTTCCTACGGTTGCCGGCGCGCTGGCCGGGCATTGGCTCGACCAGCGCTGGCAGACCGGAGTTAATTGGACGCTGTCGCTGCTCGTGATGGGCGTCATGCTCGGCTCGGTCAGCGCCTGGCGGCACGTACGCAAGGAATTGGAATCATGATATGGATCGCAGCGATTTTGGCGGGTGCGGCGATCGCGCTCGTTTACTGCGCCGCGCTTTGGCTGACGATCGATCGGGCGGTCGGCAGCGCTCACCCATTGGCCTGGTTCGGGCTCACGTCCATGGGGCGGTTGGGGCTGGTTGGCGCAGCGTTTTATGGGCTTGCGCTGCTGGGTCCTGAAATGGCGCTGGCCGCGCTCATCGGCTTTGCCGCAATGCGCAGCGGCATATCGTATTGGGCCGGGAGGCCAGGCTAATGGAAGGCCGCGAACTGTTTCGACAAGTCGTCTTCCGGCTAGGGCCGGTGGAAGTGACGACAACCATGCTCTACTCGCTGGTCGTCTCCGCGATCCTGATTGGCCTGGCCGCAATGGTGCGAGTGCTGATGACTCGCCGGCTGAGCGGCTGGCAGGTGGCCGCGGAGTTCCTGATGGAGCATCTCGAGTCGATTATGCGCGAAATGTCAGGCCGCGATCCTCGCCCCTACACGCCGCTGGTGGTTACCCTCGCGCTCTTCATCAGCCTTGCGAACTTGTTGGGGCTTCTACCGGGCATGCGGGCGCCAACTGCCGATCTCTCGACCACCGCCGCTCTGGCGATCGTGGTCTTCCTGGCCGTTCCCGTTTACGGCATTCGAGCCCGCGGCTTATGGGGGTATTTGCGTCATTACCTGGAACCTTCGCCACTGTTGCTGCCGGTGGAAATCATCACAGAGTTCTCTCGCACGCTGGCTTTGGCAGTGCGGTTGTTCGGCAACGTGATGAGCGAAGAGTTGATCATCGCCGTGCTGCTCTCGCTGGCCGGGTTGCTGACGCCGACGCCGATCATGATGTTGGCCGTGCTGACTGGAATCGTGCAGGCGTACATATTTTCCGTTTTGACCATGGTCTACCTGAGCGCCGCGGTGCGCGCCGAGAAGACCCCATCGACCTAGGAGCCGATATGGACTCGCATACTTCGTTCGTGCTGGCGGCCATGCTGCTGGCCGCTTTGACCACTACGCTGGGATCGATCGCGCCGGCGATCGGCCAGAGCCGCGCGATCATCTCGGCCCTCGACGCGATCGCCCGACAGCCTGACGCTTCCGACCGCATCAGCCGCGCGCTGTTCGTCGGTCTTGCCATGATCGAATCGTTGGCGATCTATTGCCTGGTGATCTCGCTTATCATCCTGTTTGCCAACCCGTTCGCCAAGTTTTTCTCGCCATGAATATTCATCTCTGGACGTTTGTCTTCCAGATTGTCAATTTCGTGGTCGTGGCGTTCGTGCTGCACCGGCTATTGTATCGGCCGCTGCACGAGGCGATCGACCGCCGCCGGCAGGCGATGCTCGATGCGCAAGCCGAAACCGAGCGTGCCCAGCGCGAAGCCGAAACTCTGCGCAGCCGCTTGCAGGCCGAGCTGGCGGAGACCGACCGCCGGCGCGATCAGCAGATCCGCGAGGCGCATCATCAGGCCGAAGTCGAAAGAGAGCGTCTGCTGGCCGATGCCCGCAAACTCGGCCAAGAGCAGGCCGCAGAAACAAGCCGCCAATTGGCCGAGCGCCGTGAAGAGGCCCTGGCGGCGGTAAGACAGGAACTCGTGCAACTGGCCGTCGATTTGACCCAGCGCTTCTTGAGCCAGGCGGCCGACCGTACTCTGCATCGACAGCTCGTCGCCCGACTCATTGAGTCGCTCGCCGCCACTTCGCCCGACGATCGGCGACAATTGCTGATTGCCTGGCAGCCAGGCGATCCGGCGGTGCTCGAAACCGCCGAAGAACTCGATCGGGGAAGCCTCGACGCCGTTTCTGCGTCCGTCGCCGCGCTGGTCGGCAAGCCTGCCGCGATTGAGGTCAAAGCGAAACCCGCACTGATCAGCGGCGTTTGCTTGCGTCTGGGAGGAGGCGTTTGGGACGCCTCGTTAAGCGGCTCGCTGGAAGAAACTCGAAATGCACAAACCGACGCCCAGGAGGCGGCGCATGTCTGAGGGCGCCGACGACATCCTAGCGAGCGTGCGTGCGAGGCTAACTGCGGCTGAGTGGAAGGTTCGCCGCAGAGAGGTCGGCTGGATCACGCGCGTGGGAGATGGCGTAGCGTATCTGCGCGGCGCTCCTTCGACGCGCTATGGAGAGCTCTTGGCGCATGGCGACGGCCTGACCGCGCTGGCGTTCGATCTTCAAGCCCGCGAAATCGGCGCGCTATTCCTCGATTCGTCGCAGCATGTCTCGGCAGGCGACGAACTACGGCCGACGGGCCGCGTGGCGAGCGTGATGGTCGGCGAGCCGCTCTTGGGACGCGTGGTCGATGCGCTGGGGCGGCCGCTCGACGGGGGCCCCCCGCCGGCATCGACGATCTATTGGCCGGTCGATCGCGAGGCGCCGGGCGTTGCCGATCGCTTGCCGGTCTCCCAGCCATTGCACACGGGCGTCAAAGTCATCGACGCATTGTTGCCGCTGGGCCGCGGTCAGCGCGAGCTGATTTTAGGCGACCGCGCGACGGGCAAAACTGCGCTGGCGATCGACGCCATCCTGGCGCAGCGCGGCGGCGACGTGCTATGCGTCTATGCCGCGATCGGCCAACGCAAAACGGCGGTCGCCGAAGTAATCAATGAACTGCACGAGCAGCAGGCGATGTCGCAGACCGTCGTCGTCGTGGCCGATGCCGAGTCGCCGCCCGGACATCAATATCTGGCGCCGTACACCGCCTGCACGATCGGCGAATATTTCATGCGCCAAGGACGCGACGTGTTGGTTATCTACGACGATCTGACGAAACACGCCGATGCCTATCGTCGCGTGTCGCTGTTGCTCGGCCGCCCGCCAGGCCGCGAAGCTTATCCGCCCGACGTCTTCTACCTGCACGCGCGGCTGTTGGAACGGGCGACGCGACTGCACGACCGTTTGGGCGGCGGCAGTCTGACGGCGCTGCCGATCGCTTCGACGCAGGCCGGGCATATCTCCGGCTACATTCCCACGAATCTGATTTCGATCACCGACGGCCAACTGTACCTGGACACCCGATTGTTCAACGAAGGGCAGCGGCCGGCGGTCGATGTCGGGCTGAGCGTTTCGCGCGTGGGCGGCAAAGCACAACCGGCGGTGCTGCGGAAGTTGGCCAGCGATTTGCGGCTGCTTTATGCCCAACTGCACGAGCTGGAGACCTTCACGCGGTTTGGCGCCGAACTGGAACCTGAGACGCGCCGCCGCTTGCGTCGCGGTCGGCGCCTGCGCGAGTGCCTCAAGCAGCCGCGGCTCAAACCGTGGCGGACTGCCCTGGAGGCGGCGGCCCTGTTCGCCGTGCATCAAGGAGTGCTCGATCGTCTGCTGGTCGAACAGGTGACGTCGTTTCTCGAGCGGTTGGGCGAACGTCTCGAAGACCGCGCCGCGACGCTTTTGGCTCGCGTCGAAGCGAGCGATCAACTGAGCGCCGAGGACGAGCGAAGGTTGCGAGCCGAGATCGAGGGCGCCCTGGCCGGCTTTACGACCCAGGAGGCCTCATGAGTCTCGAAGTCACCCGGCGGCGACGCCAGGCGGTGGATGCGATCCACGACATTGTGGGCGCCATGCGCGCCATTGCCGCCGGCAGGATTCAAGGCGCTCAGCGCGCGTTAGCTGCCTCGCGCCGCTATGAGGAGGTCGTGTGCCGTTCGCTCTCGGTTCTCGTCCGCGATGATCCCGAGATCGATCTATCGTTTCCCATCGACAAACGCTCGACGCTGATCGTCATGACATCCGAGCAGCCGCTGTGCGGTTCGTTCAATCAAAACGTCTTGGAGCTCGTCGGTCGGCGCTGGCTGCAGCTCTGCGAAACCGAGCGCCCTTATTTGCTGCTGGTCGGCCAACGAGGGCGTCGGGCGTTGGCCGCGCGAGGGATCGCGCCAAATGAGATCGAGCCGGCCGCCACGACCCTTCCCGGCGTGCGCGATCTCGTCAAGCGACTGGCGCGCATGACGAGCCGGCGATTTGCCGCGGGCGAATTAGGCACGTTGCGAGTGATTTATAGCCGCTATCAATCGGTCAGCGAGCAGACGCCGACCGAGGAGCAGATCCTGCCGCTCGATTTGGCGAGCCTCAGCGCCGGCGCGGCGCCGCTGGCCCCACAGCGATATCACCGTTATCTCTCGCCGACAAGTCTGGCCACCGGGTTGCTCGGCGAATTCGCCTTAATCAGCCTGTACCGCATCGCTGCCGAATCGTACGCCAGCGAGCAGGCCAGTCGCCTGATTGCCATGGACGGCGCCACGCGAAACACCGAGCGGATGGCTCGCGCGCTGGCGGCCTTGGAGCAGCGCGAGCGGCAGGACGAAGTGACGCGCGAAGTGCTGGAACTCGTCAACGCCCGCTTCGCTGCCGGCAACGAGTTCGGCGGGAAGCAAGCAGCGCCACGTCGATGAAGGCGCGCCGCTGCTCGCCACGGCGCGCCCGGCCGTGCGTTATGGCTCACTTCACAGAGATTGCGTGCGCCGTTCCCCCCGCTTCCGGCACCCTCGTGGGGCAGGCGGGCCTGAAGGACTGCCATCAAGATACATGTCTGTGGCCGCGATGCGAAAATTCACGATCTGGCGCCGATCCTGCTTTGTTGCTTGGGCGATACAGCCACAAGTTAACGGCAGGATTCATGAGGGAGAGTTGCCATGTCGGTCAAATCAACGTTCGAGCTGATGGGCGATGCAGTTTTGCGTGCGCGTGAGCACTGGCGCCGTCCGCGCCCCGATGAAAAGTTCGAGCTCCCGCCTGCCGAGCCCACATCCGTGGCGCCTGCCTGCACCATTGCGATCAGTCGCGAAACCGGCGCCGGCGGAGCTGCCATCGCCCGAGAGGTAGGGCGTCTGCTCGACTGGATGGTTTATGACCGCGAGTTGTTAGAACGAATAGCCGAAGAGGCGGGATTGCGCAGCGAATTGTTGGAAAACCTCGATGAAAAACGCTCCCACTGGCTTACGGAAGCTCTGGAAACATTCGGCGGCGCCGGAACCATGAGCGGAACCAACTACGCGCGCCATCTGGCTGAGACGCTGCTCGGGTTAGCGGCGCGAGGGCATTGCGTGATCGTCGGGCGGGGCGCGACTGTCGTGCTGCCAGCGAACACGTCGTTGCGCGTTCGGCTCGTAGCGGCACTCGACGATCGCGTGCAGCGAATCTGCGAGCGGTTGGGCATCTCGCAGAGCGAGGCCTCAAAACACGTCCGCCAGAAGGATGCGGAGCGAGAGGGCTTCGTCAAAGATTTCTTTCGCCACTCGAACGGCGATGCGCACGGCTACGACCTCGTGATCAACACCTCGCGATTTTCCGTCCAGCAATCGGCCCGGTTGATCGTCGAAGCCGTACGGCAGTTCCAGCAAGCGCCCTGCTAGCGCCCGAAGAATGCGGAGCGCGAGCTGGATCAGCGCTCTTTGCCCCACTCGATGCAGAAGTAAAGTGCGTCGGATCGGTAGTCGTGCCAGCGACCATCGGGATGGATGGCGGCAAAGCGCTCGCCGCCCGCCGAAGAGGGCTGCCCCCGGTCCCAATTGAAATACTCCTGGCGTCTTCCCTCGCCAGTGACCCACACTCCCTTGATCTTTGCCATTCCGAGGAAGGTAGGCCCTTTGAGCTGGCCGGTAATGTATGCGTTTTCTTCGTCCGAACTGATAACCAGCAACCGGCCTTTGACCTTGGCCGCGACGAGCTGAGCCTCTTGCGGCGTGGCTCGCGTCAACGAAAACCAATACCAGCGGTCGTTGACTAAGATGGCGTCTTTCGGCGCTAGCCTGGGCCGCGGCGGCCCGCTTTTGCCGGGTTGGGGTTGTTCGACAGAATCATCAGGCGGCGTCGATTCGCTTTCGCCGTTCGCTTGATCCCCCAGCAAATCCCGTAGCGACCAGCGTTTTGTCTCGGACGCCGTGGACGGCGAGTTCGTCGGCGGCTGGTCGCCGGCCGTGCCGGGTATTCCGGTTCTGGACTCTCCGGCGTCGTGTTCATTGCCAGCGACAGGAGACTTGTCGGGCTCGGCGCTAGAAGCCTCTTTCTTCGCAGCGCCGGCTTGTTCGTCAGGCAGCCCGGCCTCTTTGCCCGCAAGATCCGCGAGCGTGGGCTGAATCTTTGGCTGGCTCGTCGAATTGCGGTCGGTGTCGCCTGGCACGGACGATGATGCGGCATTGCCATCTGCTCCGGCACGCGCTATCTGTGGGTCGCCAGCCGTCGTACCTTGAGCAGCAAGCGTCTCTAGTTGTCGCTCGGTCGAATGTTCGCCTTCCCCTTGAGCTTGCCAGCCCCACACGGCCGCCCCGATGAGCGCCGTAGCGGCGCAGCCGACGGAAATCCATAGCCTGGCGCCTGCTGTCCGACTCCTTCGATAGCGCGCCGCTACGTCAAGCGATTTGGGCGGGCCGGCTGTCGCCTCGACTGCGTCCATGATCTGAGTCAGCGGAACCGGCGCCAGCGGGGGCGGCTTAATGGCAGCAGGCACAGTCGGCGAGGAAGTTGGCTGATGAGCCGGCCGTTTCGATTGCGCGGATCGCAACTCGGCGTCGTAGCGGGCCTTTGCCTTCGGATCGAGCAGACGTACTTTAGCGTCCGCCAATTCATTCAACAGCTGCTGTGACAATGCGGCGTGTTTGCCGAGTTGGTAGGTCCTGACGTGGGCCATCCGCTGGTCGGCGGCGGCCTCGATCACGTCGGCATCGTCTTCGAACAACGTCAGCCCGAGCAGCCGGTAAGCGGTTGCCGGTTGCTCGCTGGCGCGAATGCCGAGCCATTTGTGGTAGGGATCGAACTGCTGATCAGCCATCGTCGCCTTTGACCCGGCCGCCTGTCGCCGCAGCGGTTCCAGTGCAAACCCCTCTCAGGGGCTAAATTGTAGCAGCGATCGCCTGGAGCGTGAAGCAACCCCTCCACGCGCGAAAAGACCGCAAGCAGCGGATAATTGTTCGGGCCTTACCGCCGTAGAATCACTAGCAGCCGAATAAGCTGGACTTGCCGCCGAACTTGGGCGGTCGCTAGAGTGCGAGTAGGTCGTCGCGAATGTCTGAACGAATGCGATCCCGCGGCGAATGACCTGAGAGCGTACGCTGATGCAATGGGCTTGGATCTTATGGGCGACTTTGGCTATGCCGAGCCAGGCGGTAGACACCGCAGTGGTTTGTCCCGCCGAATTTCGCCCCGCGCTATCGCCGTGGCTCGAATATCGCCAGGCGCAGGGTCGCCGGATTGTCTTGATCGATAGCCAAGGCAAGGCCGAACAGATTCGCGCCGCGATCCGCAAAGTCGCTAACTCGGGCCAGTTGAAAGCCGTGATGCTCGTAGGCGATGCACTACCAAGCGGAACACGCACGGCGGCCAACGCCGCCAAGACCATTCCCACGCATCTGGCGCGCGCGAAGGTGAATGTCAACTGGGGAAGCGAGCCCGAAATTGCGACCGACAATTGGTATGCCGATCTCGACGACGACCAAATCCCCGATGTAGCGATAGGAAGATTGACGGTCGATTCGGCGGCGGAGCTCAGCCGGATGGTCCGCAAAATCCTCAACTATGAACGCGAGCAAGGCGCCGACTTATGGCGCCGGCAAATTCATTTGATCGCCGGCCTGGGCGGATTCGGCCAGTTAGCCGATGCCACGCTCGAAGCGGCCGCCAAGTCGATCCTGACCGAAGGCATTCCGGCTCGCTACGCCAGTTCAATGACCTACGCGAGTTGGCGCAGTCCCTACTGCCCGGAGCCAGAGCGATTCAACGAAACCACGGTCGATCGGCTGAACGACGGCTGCTTGTTTTGGGTTTATCTGGGGCACGGCCAACGTCGCGAGGTTGACCGGCTGCAAGCGCCTGGGGGAAATCATCGCATCCTCGATTGCGGCGATATGGCCCGGTTGCGCGCAAAACACGGCGCGCCGATTGCGTTGTTCTTGGCCTGCTATACCGGCGCGTTCGACGCAGAAGACTGCCTGGCCGAGGAAATGCTGCGCGCCGAAGGGGGGCCTGTGGCGGTCATCAGCGGTTCGCGCGTGACGATGCCCTACGCCATGAGCGTGTTAGGCACGGAGATGCTCAAAGAGTGTTTTCGTCAACAGCGGGAAACAATCGGTGAAGTGCTGCTCTACGCCAAACGCAACTCGATGCTCAATCCGCGCACCGATCAGCGCAGCAAGACGCTCGACAGCCTGGCAGTCTTACTCAACCCGCAAGGCGGAGACCCGGCCGAAGAGCGCGCCGAACACTTGTTGCTGTTCAACTTGTTAGGCGATCCGCTGCTGCGATTGCGGCATCCGCGCGAAGTCAAATTAGATGTCCCCTCGACGGCTGTCGCGGGAGAGCGCCTGCGGGTGAGCGGCAGGAGCGACGTTGACGGCGAAGCGCTGGTGGAACTGGTCGTGCGCCGCGATCGCTTGACCTTTAGCCCCGAGTCTCGCAATCAATATCATCCTTCGTCGGAGACCGCCCGCGACTACGAAGAGACTTACCGCCGCGCCAACGATGCACGGCTTTGCTCGCAGATCGTGCGGGTGCAAAATGGCCGGTTTACGGCGGAGTTGGAACCGCCGCTCGACGCCTGGGGCGATTGTCACGTGCGCGTCTTCGTGCAAGGCGAGCGCGACTTCGCCGCCAGCGCCGCCGACATCGACGTGCAACGTCCCCAACGAAAGGCGAAGTGAGAACGGCGCGCAGTTATTTGGCTGCTTGCGGTCCCATCTCGTGTACGGCGTCGACCAGGGCGATCACGTTCTCGACGGGCGTCTGCTGCAAGACGCCATGGCCGAGATTGAAGATGTGCCCCGGCCGGCCCGCGGCCTGTTGCAGCACCTCTTTAGCTCGGCGACGGATCTCGTCGGGTTGGGCGAGGAGCACGAGTGGGTCAAGATTGCCCTGCACCCCCTTATCATAGCCGACGGTCCGCCAGGCATCGTCGAGTCGGACCCGCCAATCGACGCCAATCACCGCCCCGCCTGCTTCCGACAACAGCGGCAACAATGCTGGGTTGCCGGTCGCGAAATTGATCACAGGCGCGCCGGGCGACAGGCCTTCGACGATCGACTTCGTGTGCGGCAACACGTAGCGGCGGTAGTCGTCGGGTCCCAGGCAGCCCACCCAACTGTCAAATAACTGCACGGCTTGCGCGCCGGCGGCGATTTGAGCATTGAGGTACCGCGTGACGGAACGTGCCAACCGGCCCATCAATTCGTGCCAGGCGCCCTCGTTGCGATACATCAGCGTCTTGGTGTGCAGGTAGCTGCGGCTGGCGCCCCCTTCAATCACATAGCTGGCCAGCGTGAACGGCGCCCCGGCAAAGCCGATCACTGGAATCGATTCATCCAGCCCGGCCCGCGTCAGCCGCACGGTTTCCATCACGAAATCGAGCGCGTCGACCCCTTCTAATTCCAATACACGGTCAACGTCGGCGGCTTCGCGCACTGGGTTATGGATCACCGGACCTTCGCCGTGTGCGAATTCCAACTCGATTCCCATCGGCTCGAGCATCGGCAGCAAGTCGGAAAAAATGATCGCCGCATCAACGCCCAAGCGGTTGACGGCCGTGATCATCACTTCTGCGCAGAGCGACGGGTTCTTGCACAGCTCAAGGAAAGTTGTCTTGGCGCGCACCTCGCGGTATTCGGCCATATAGCGGCCGGCCTGCCGCATCAGCCAGATGGGTACTCGGTCGCATGGTTCGCGCCGGCAGGCTTTCATGAAGGGGCTATTATGCCAGGCGGGAATTTTGCCGCCGGAGGATGCAGACGGCGATATCACGCGGGCGCCTGAGTTGTGCGAGCCTCGCTTTCGCGCCACCAACAGACCGCTGGCTGCCGCCGCCTCGCTGACCAGATGGCCCATCTTCGGATGTTCGGGCTCCAAATCCACCGGCAGTTCGTGCTCTTGCAACATTTCTGACGTGGTCGGCCCGATCGAGGCGACGACCGTCTTACGAAAGCTCTCTCGCAGCTCGTCCGCCAAACCCAGTTGTCGAGCCATCCGCAGCAAATTGGTTACTTGGTGGGCCGAGGTGAACATGGCCAGATCGATCTCGCCGGCAACCAGAGCCCGGATATTGGCTTCCAACGGGCCCGTATCCGCGGGCAAATCGTAGCCATACACTTTGACGCTTAGCACGCGGGCGCCGCGCGCCTCGAGTCCCGCCGTCAGGCTGACGTTCGGATTGCCATATTCCTGGACCGCCACGGTCAGGTTGGCGACGGGCACGTACAGATCGATCGTTTGCAGCACTTCGCGCCAGGTATTTGGTTCCGGCGCGATGAAGCTGGGGCGGATCTCGAGTTCCTTCAGCGCTGCCACTGGCTTCGGGCCGCGAGCCACGGTGGCGGCATCGCCGAGCGCCGTCAAAAACCGGGGCCGGTCGACATGTCGTTCGATTTGGGCCGCCAACTGCCGCGTGCCGACGCCGGTTTGCAGGATCACCACGTCGATCTGCCCGCTGATCAACCGATTAGCGAAATCGATCGCCTCGCGGGGATCTTCGACCGGTGTCTCCCGCATAGAAGGGCTGACGGAGGCAACTCCTCGGAACCGTTCAATCAGACGCACCATGTCCTGGGCGCGGCGGCTTTCGAAAGCGGCCACGCGCAAGCCATGAAAGTCGGGGGCGGCGGCTTCAGTCGACAAGTCCACAAACTCCAGGGGGTTAGATCGCTCAGGCGCCCGGAAACGGTCGCGGTTTGACGAGTCCAATGCTACCCGGCGCTCTGCAGGGTGGAAAGCCTGGGGCGCCGCCGTACGCATCAGCCAGTTTTGATATTTTTCTTGACCTTTTGAGGGGTAACTCCGATGATGACGTCGCTAGACCAATTTGGATCGTTTGGCAGCGAATCACAATCACGGCCGACAATGGCCGCCAGAGCGCTAATGTTGCCAGGCGATGGGCCCTGAGTCGCCGCGGAGAGGGCAACCGAGTCGAAGTGAGCCACCAAGCCGAAATCAAGGAGCTATCCCATGTTAAATCTATGGGGACGTCGATACGGCAGCGATTGTGAAGGCATTCATCGTCGTGGATTCTTGAAGGTCGGTTCTTTGGCGCTCTCGGGCCTGACGCTTCCCGGCTTGATGAAGGCTCGGGCCGAAGCGGCCGCCGCCGGGCGAACGGCGAAAGACACCTCGGTCATCTGGCTCTGGCTAGCCGGCGGCCCCAGCCACATCGAAACCTTCGACCCCAAAATGGACGCGCCGGTCGAGTTCCGCAGCACTGTCGGCGACGTCGAAACGGCTATCCCCGGGGTGAGAATTGGCGGCCTGTTGCCGCAAATGGCGAAATCGGCCAAGCGGATGGCGTTCATTCGCTCGTTTGCGCATGGCAATTCGGGCCATGCTGGCGGCACGCACTATGTAATGACCGGAACCGATCATCCGCCCGCCGACGCCGGCGCCCAACCGATCAAGCCCTCGTTCGGTTCGGTTTTAGCGCGTTTGCGCGGCACGAACAATACGCTTACGGGCATGCCGAATTACGTCCGCCTCTCGGGCGTGTATGCCGACGGCCCCAGTTGGCTCGGCGCTACCTACGCTCCCTTCGATACTGGCGGGCAGGCTCGCAACAACATGAATCTCGCCGTCAACCTTGACCGGGTCGGCGACCGTCGCCACTTGCTCACCAGCCTCGACAAACTCAATCGCGAAGTTGATCGCAGCGGGCTTATGGCCGGGCTCGACCAGTTCGAAGGTCAGGCTTTCGATTTGATTTTGGGCAAAGCCAAACAAGCCTTTGATCTCGAGCAGGAAGATCCACGAGTTCGCGAATGGTATAGCTCGCCGGGCACTTCGCTCGGCGATCAATTGTTGTTGGCTCGTCGGTTGTGCGAAGCGGGCTGCGGCTTTGTGACGCTCAACTACACCAACTCATATCAGGCCTGGGACATGCACGAGAAGATCGCGCCGCAATTGCAGCAGGCGTGCCCGCCGCTGGATCGCGCAATCTCGGTCTTCCTTGAAGATCTGGCACAGCGCGGATTATCCGAAAAGATCTTGCTCGTCATCACCGGCGAGTTCGGCCGCACGCCGCGCGTGAATGGCGTCGCCGGGCGCGATCACTGGGGACCGCTCTGCACGCTGGCTCTGGCCGGCGGCGGCTTGAAGATGGGCCAAATGATCGGCGAGTCGTCGGCCAAGGCCGAAGTGCCGAAGAGCACGCCCATCGAGCCGAAGCACCTAATGGCCACCATCTTCCACGTGCTTGGCATCGACCCGCGAGTGCAAGTCCTCGACCAGGCCGGCCGGCCGCAGTACTTGCTGCCGGATGAAGCACAGCCAATTGCGGAACTGGTTTAGCCGTACGACGCTTAAACAGGCCGTGCTCGCCATTGAGAAGCATTGGCGGAGCCCGTTCTACGGCACTTGTTCGCCCAGACCGTCTTCGTCGCCTGCGGCGGCGGTGAGCATGGCTTTCACAGCTTCTGCTGCCGTCGCTTCGTTGAGAAAACGCACGGCGCCGTCCGCCGTCATCACCATCGCGCCGCCGATGTGATGGCTGGAAATGCTCGGCTGTGAGGCGTCGTTAATCTTGAAGCTCATCCTGTCGAACTCCAGATCGCGCGGCTCGGCCCAGTGAATGTCGGAATCGGCGATCTCGACAATCATCACCGTGTGCGAGGGCCCATCGCTGATATCGTCCACCTTCATCGCTCCTACGGGCGGCGACGCCGTCTGCGGCCCGACTACCATCACGTAATTCGTGAATCCGCTGCCGAACGGCGCCGCGCTTTCAGGACAGCGATAGACCGATTCGTATGATCCGTTGCAGGCGGCCAGGCAGGCCAGGTTCTTCGGGCTGTTCCAAGGCTGGCCCTGATCGTATTGCATATAAAACGTGCTCGAGTCAAGGAAAGGCGTTATTGCCGTTCGCCAGCTATGCATGGGTTTGCCGTTGCTGTCGCGTGCGACGGCCGGCGGGAAGCATTCGTAAACATCGTGATAGTTAAGCAGTCCGACGCCGATCTGCTTTAAGTTATTAATGCACATCGAAGCCCGCGCGCGAGCCCGGGCCGCATGGATCGTTGGCAGCACCAACTGCACCACGATGGCGAGCAAAGCGCTCAACACAACCATTGAGCACAACAGCTTGCGGACGCTGAATTGAAAACGCTTTGCCGGCGGTTGCATCGGAATGGCTTTGCCTGCTGACATGGTTGTCTCAGTGCAAGGTGCCGCGCGACGGCGCGCCGCCTGAATCAGTTTTGCATCGGATAGATGAAGGGCGCCGGGCCCGTGCCGCTCAGCACGGCAAGCATGGCAAGCAGCAAAATCACGAGTGCGATCGGCGCCAACCACCACGCCTTGTTGATTTTCAAAAACAGCCGGAATTCGCGAAGCAGACCCGAGCCGCGAGCGTCCGGCCGGTCGCGGACGTCCGCAGGATCGGAACGAGGCTGCGAGCTTTGTTCGGGCACTTGACGACTCCCGGAATGCGTCGTGAACGTGCTGCCGGAGCCGCGTGGCAGCGACTCTTTTCGTGCGTTATGCTGTCAATGCGGCGGCCAAACCTCATTCTGACCTCGCAATCCGGGCATTTCCAGATGGCGGATGTGAAAGAGCCGACATCTCTCCTAGCTCGCTGCACCGACGAGACTGCGCAGCGGCAGCCAAGCGCTCGTGGGCGCCGTTGGCTTTTTCGCCTGGCGGCGCTCGGCATCGGCTTCTGTTTGCTCGGCGGCATCGAGGGGCTGTGCATACTTTGCGGTTGGGGCCGCCCTGATTTGCATGACGACCCATTCGTCGGTTTCCGCTCGGTCCGACCGTTGTTCGTGCCAAGCGAAGATCGCACCCAATACGAAATCCCCAAGGCCAGACAACCGTACTTTTGCCCTCAGTCGTTCTCGGTGAACAAGCCGCGCGACGAATATCGAATCTTCTGCCTCGGCGGTTCAACCGTTCAAGGGAATCCCTATGCGGTCGAAACGGCTTTTTCAACCTGGCTGGAAATCAGCTTAACGGCGGCAGACCCGAGCCGTCGCTGGAAGGCGGTTAACTGCGGCGGCGTATCGTACGCCAGCTATCGCTTAACGCCGATCGTTGAAGAAGTCCTGCATTACCGGCCCGACTTGATCGTGATTTATGCGGGAGACAACGAGTTCCTCGAGGACCGTAAATTCGACCACATCCGAGACCGCGGCAAATTACTGAATGCATCGATCGCGGCGGCTTCTGGGCTGCGCACTTTCACCCTGCTGCGAGCAGGGTTCGCTCGCCTCCATGGCGCTTCTTCCAGCAATCCGCCTCAAGGCCGGCCGCTGCTGCCCGCCGAGGTGGAAGCGTTATTGGACTATCGCGGCGGCCTCGAGACATATCACCGCGATGAAGCATGGCGCAGGGGCGTGATCCAGCAATTCGTTTTCAATCTGCATCGCATGGTGCAACTGTGCCGTGACGCAGACGTTCCCATGATTCTCATGAACCCGGTTTGCAATATTGGCGACTGCCCGCCGTTCAAATCCGAGCATTGCGCCGACTTGAGCGCCGAAGAGCTGGCGCAGTGGCAATCGCTCTTCGAGACTGCACGTTTGCATTTTCGCCGCGAAAGCCACGACTTGTATAAGGCCATCGCAAAGTTGGAGCAGGCTTGCGAGATCGATCCCTTGCACGCGGGCGGCTGGTACACGCTTGCCGAATGCTATCGATCGGTTGGCCGAATGGAGCAAGCTCGCGATGCCTACCAGCGAGCCAAGGAACTCGATGTCTGTCCGTTGCGCATTCTTGAGCCGATGAGCCACGCAATTCTCAAGCTGGCCCGCAAGACCCGGACACCATTGGTCGACGTCCAGCAGCTCTTCGAGAGCAGCAGCCCACATAACATCGTGGGAAGCGATCAATTAGTCGACCATGTGCACCCATCGATCCAGGGGCATCAGCGGATCGCTGACGCCTTGATCGACAAGCTCGTGGAGTTAGGAGTTGTTCGACCCGCGACCAATTGGCAGGCAGAAAAACGGCGTGTTTTTCAATCGCAACTCGACGGCCTCGACGACTATTATTACATCCGCGGCGAGCAGCGTCTGAAGGGATTGCGCGAATGGGCCCGCGGTCGAGCTCAAGCAGTGCGGCCGACTTCGAGCGGCGATTGAAGTCTCGCGTGCCGAAAATACGATCCGCTCACGGAGTCGAATCCATTTCTAGCTAGGGCATTCTTGCATGACTGCGAACTTCATAGGAAGTCTGGCCGCCAGTATCGGCGATAGTCAGAATTCTCGGTCAATATGGCCACGGACTATCTCCCGCCTTGCCTGCGCTCGCCTTGCAACCTTAAAATCGCAGCCGGTCTTTGTCCCCGCCCAATCTCCCCACCTTCATTTTTCCCTGCGATGCGAACCAGCAAAGTCAAAACCAAACTGTCGCGCGGCGAGCCGGTGCTTGTCCCTGCGTTGCACTTTACCGATCCTTCCGTCTATGAGTTGACCAGCCTGATGGGCTTCGACTGCATCTGGATGGACCTGGAACACCACGGCTATGGCGTGGAGACGGCCGGCAATCTGATGCGAGCCGCTCGCGTCGGCTCGGCCGACCTGATGGCCCGTCCGGCTAAAGGCGAATTCATGCGGATGGGCCGGCTGCTGGAAGCCGGCGCGCAAGGAATCATGTACCCGCGTTGCGACAACGCCGACGAGGCCCGGCAGGTCGTCCGTTGGTCGAAGTTCGCGCCGCTGGGAACGCGTGGTTTCGATGGCGGCAATGCCGACGCGCCGTACTGCTCGATGGCGATGGATCGCTACATTCGCGAGGCCAACGGACAAACGTTCCTGGTGTTGCAGATCGAAGACTTGCAGGCTGTGGATAATGCGCGAGCGATTGCCGAGGTGGAAGGGGTCGATGTCTTGTTCGTCGGGCCGGCCGATCTCTCGATTCTGAGCGGCGTCCCCGGCCAGTTCGATCATCCGCTGGTCCAAGACGCGATTCACAAAGTGGCCCAGGCGGCTAAGCAAGCGGGCAAGGACTGGGGCACGACCAGTCCCTCGGCGGCGCGCACCAAAGAGTTACTCGATCAAGGCGCCCGCTTCATCTGCCAAGGCTGCGACATCGTGATGGTTAAGCAGGGCATGGAAAAGCTTCGCCAGGACGCCGCGGCGATGGGTTTTACGTTCGACGGAAGGCTGTAGCGACGCCCTTGTGTCATGGGGCGGGGAGCAACTCAACATGGCAGTCGCCCCGGGAATCAACCATTACGTTCCGCTGCCTTATGGCCCTTTAAATGCTTTCCTGCGCGACCCGCTTGGTTTTCAATTGCAGGCCAGGGAGCGGTTTGGCGATGTCTTCCGTTTTCGCATCGGGCCCGTCGTGGTCCACTTTGTGTACCATCCTGAGCATGTTCGCCGGGTGTTGCACGACCATCAGAAGAATTATTTGCGCGGCTGGCAGTATCGACTGTTGCGGCGACTCTTTGGCGAAAACCTGACCGTCTCGGAGGGGCCTTACTGGCTGAGGCAGCGGCGGCTGGCGCAGCCCGCCTTTCACCGGCACAGATTATCTGAGTATGCCAATGTGATGGTGGAAGAGGCGTCTCGCCTGGTATCGCGGTGGCAAGGGCTAAGGCCAGAAGAGCCGGCAATCGAGGCCAGACATGAAATGTCTCGCGTGACTCTCGCCATTGCCAGCCGCGCTCTCTTCGATCGTGATGTAAGCCATGAGACCGACGAAGTCGGCCAGGCGTTCGGCGTATTGGGGCAGTATTTTGATTATCGATTCACGCATGCCCTCAGCGCACCGCCGATGTGGGTTCCGACGCCGCTGAACCGCCGCTTTAAAAGGGCGGTTTCCACGCTGAACAGAATCGTGACGGAGATCGTCCAAGAGCGGCTACGCGAGGGAGCCGACCATGGCGACCTGCTTTCGAGATTCATTCAAGCCTGCGACGAAGAAACGGGCGAAAGAATGAGCCACGATCAGCTTCGCAGCGAAGTGCTGACCTTCTTGCTCGCGGGCCACGAGACGACGGCCACCGCGCTGACCTGGGTTTGGTATTTGCTCGCCTCGCATGGGCCCATCCGTCAGCGCGTGCGCGAGGAAGTCAGGGCGGTGATCGGGGATCGTCCGCCGACGGCAGCGGATGCGCCCCACTTGGACCTCACGCGTGCAGTGATCCAGGAGGCGATGCGATTATATCCGCCGATCTGGATCATTCCGCGACATGTTGTCGCAGATGATGAGATCGGCGGTTTCCGCATTCCTGCACGTTCTACGGTGGTGTTAAGCCCCTACGTCACTCACCGGCATCCTGCTTTCTGGGAGACGCCGGACGCGTTTGACCCTGATCGTTTCACGACGGAGCGCAGCGCCGGTCGTCCGAAGGAAGCTTACTTCCCGTTTCTCAGCGGGCCGCACCAGTGCATCGGCAACGAGTTTGCGATGCTGGCAATGCAACTTGTGGTCGCCCGAGTGATTCAAGCATTCGACGTCACTCTTCGGCCCGGCCAGACCGTCAAGCCGGCTGCATCCCTGGGTCTGTGGCCCGAAGGCCCGGTATGGCTGGCCGTCAGCCGCCAAGCGTGACGAAGTCAGAATCCCACGCTACACTACTGCGCATCAGGTAGAGGCATCCGTTCACGTGTTCAAGGTCAAGTGTTCGTTGGCCGCCAGGCTAAGGCATTTTGCCGAACTGTGGTTTGATTGTCCGCGAGCGAGTATGCGATGAACTCGTCGTTGATTTGCCGTCGTCGGGCCTGCCGGGCATTCACCTTAGTCGAATTGCTCGTCGTGATCGCCATTATGGGCGTTCTGGTGGCCATGCTGCTGCCAGCGGTGCAGCGGGCGCGTGAAGCTGCGAATCGCAGCAATTGCAACAGTCGTCTCAAGCAGATTGGAATCGCGCTGTTGAACTATCACGATGCGCATGAAACATTTCCGCCTGGCTACATTTCAGGCTTTGACAGCGCGGGCAACGACACGGGGCCCGGCTGGGGCTGGGCGTCGATGATCCTTCCGCAGATGGAGCAAAGTTCGCTGCACGGCCGAATCCAATTCGGTCAACCGATCGAAGCGCCTTCGCAAGCCGCCGCGCGCGCGACTTCAATCCCCGCGTATCTCTGTCCGTCCGACGGCGCGCCGCCGATTTGGACCGCCGTGACGCGAGATTCCGCGGGCAACCCGACTGCCGCGATCTGCCAGGTCGCTTCGGCAAGCTACGTCGGCGTCTTCGGAGTCACGGAACCCGGCGTCGACGGCGAAGGAGTTTTCTTCAGAAACAGCGAAATCGCCCTGCGCGACGTCACGGACGGCGCCAGCAGCACGCTGCTCGTCGGCGAACGGTCGTATCGCTGGAGCGATTCCACATGGGTTGGCGCCGTGACCAATGCCCAACTCTTTCCGCCCGCCAATTCGCCCGCGGTGCCGTTCATCGAAAACGCCTCGGGCATGGTCCTCGGGCATACCTTCGAAGGGCCGCCCAATGCGGCGGGGCTGGAGTGTAATGATTTTTCCAGCCAGCACGCCGATGGGGCGAACCTGTTGTTTTGCGACGGGCATGTGCAGTTCATCAGCGCTTCGATGGAAAAGCGGCTGTTCAGGGCGTTATCGACTCGCTCTGGCGGCGAATCGACGGGAGATTTTTGATGCGATGGCTATTGCTAGGCGCGGTTCTATGTTTGGCGGGCGGTTGCGGCGGCGGCCCGGCTGAC
>JAICIG010000080.1 GCA_025924495.1 Pirellulales bacterium
AGCGCCTGACGAGCGCCGGCTGTGCTTCTGACGATATCGTTTTCACTGCAAGGCGCTTGGGAGCCGACCGCTACCGAATGATCCGACAGTGAAATGCAAACCGGGACGAAAGCGGCCGGTCAGATTCAAGTCGCGCTGGCTTCCGCTCCTCCAGTCCGGTCAGCCGAACGTCAAAACGGCGTCTCCAATTGGCGCCCTCATGCTTCTGCCAGCATGTCAAAGTAGACTCGTCGTCTCGGAGAATCTGACAGAGATGGCGCCGTCCCATGCGATGCAAGCAATCACAAAGGCATCGCAGGCACAAATTCTTGGCATCCCTTATGCACTATCAAAGGCTGGCAAGAGATGATCAGCCAAAACCCAGATAACTCAGGAGCATGAAGATGAGGCGATTTGTTTTAGTTGGCGCGTTGACAGGGGCCTTGGTCGCGGCCGCAGCGCAAGCGCAGGCGCAAGTTTACTACCGGCGACCAGTCGGCCCGGTAAGAGCGGCAGTTCGTGCTGCGTTGCCGCCATATGGCTACCCTGGCCCGGGGTACTACGGCAGGCCGACATACTACCGATATTGGGGCCCGGGCGGCTTCTGGTGGTGATGCCCGGGCGCGTCGGCGCCAAGCCTCAAGGGTGCATCCGATTTAGACACTGGACGACCGGTGCGAAGGCAGAACGCGAATTTGTTTGGATGCGTCTTGTGCTGATGACAGCGCACGATTGACGAGCATTGCGAATTGGCGCCGAATGATCCTGTCGATCGGCGGAAAGCCTCGCGGAGCTTCCGATGAGGTGGCTCTGCCCGAGATTTCGCCTTGATCCATCGCCAGCCTCGGCCAGGACGTGAGCTATGCGTCCTGCCGGGCGCTGTTGAGTCTTGCCTGGATGCTCTCGTCTTCCTGATCATGCGGACATAATCTCCTTGGGAACATCGGCCTCTCCCAGGTGCCGCTCAGCGTCATACCGACTGCAGGTCCCGTATGATCTGCGCCATCCTTGTCGTTGCAGATCGCGTGGCATTGAAGGCGCCACCGACCACCTCGGCGGCCAATTCGGTTGGGGCTGCGTGAGACCGAGTTGGTCGAGGTGAACCGCCATCTGAATGCAGTTGCGGCGTCGTACGCAGCGCCGGATGACGCGAGTGGACGACGTTGATCTGAAACGGTTTCGCGATTCTCCTTGTCACGACTGAGCGGTCGGGAATTGGCAGCGAGTGTTGCGGAGGCATTCGTGGTTGTGAAACACTACTCCCCGACAGCCCATTAAACGATTCGCGTTTTCCTCGCCTATTTGCGTTTTCGTGCCCGGACTCGCTCGTCGCATAGTTCGCCATGGCATGCGCCGGAAGTCGCGGCTCGTCGCGCCAGGAGTGGTCAAGGAGATGTGAGAGATTTTACTGTAAATTATAAAATAAATTAGCGAAGATTTTTAATGTAATGCGAAAGAGAAACTTGCTACGTTTGGGTGCATTCGCGTAGCGAAGCACTCCGTCGCCGCGGAAGTTCGCGCCGCAAAACTTTATTCCTCGCCCTAATGATCGCGACGAGTGCCAGAGCGTTGGGCTGCCCCCCAAGTCTTTAGGGCGAACCCCTTCGTTGTCGTTTTATTTCAGAAGGAAGTGGAACTATGGTATTTCTCAGACGCCGTCACGTTAGAGGCTTCACGCTGGTCGAACTGTTGGTCGTGATTGCGATCATCGGCATCCTGATTGCGCTGTTGCTGCCCGCCGTCCAAGCCGCGCGAGAATCGGCGCGGCGTTCCCAATGCACGAACAATCTCAAGCAACTGGGCGTGGGACTGCAGAATTATCACGACGTGCACAAGTCGTTTCCATTCGGCAAAGGCGGAACGAGCACAAGCACTCCTGGCAATGCCGGACGCGTCAGCGGCTTTATTCCCATGTTGCCATTTATTGAACAAACGGCGCTTTATGACATTATCCGAACGGGCAACCCATCGGCCGGCATTCCGCCGTTAGGACCCAACGGCTGGAGCGGCTGGAATGGCGGCTGGAACGTCAATGTTCCGGCGCTGCAATGCCCATCCGAGGTTCGCTCGCTGGATGTGCGTCCCGTCCCGGCAAATCCGGGGCAAAATAATTACGCCTTTAGCCGCGGCGATACGATTTTCAACAACCGCGACTCTTCGGCGACCCGCGGCGTGTTTTCTTTTTCCAGCGGCGTAAGGCTGTCGCAAATCATCGACGGTGCGAGCAACACCATTGCCATGGCCGAACGCGCCCGTTCGGCCGAGCAAGGCATTGGCGTCAATCCGAAACCATCGATTAAAGAAGGCACGGCGACCAGTCTTGCCAATCTGGATACGAATCCAGCGACCAACCCGGGCGTATGCTTGGCGCAGGCCAACGGCCAATACTTCGTCAGTCCATCAAACGTCAAGTGCCGGTTCGGCGTTTTGTGGACTGACGGACAGCCGGAGCGTACCGGCTTTAATACGGTGCTGCCGCCCAATGCACCGGCTTGCACGGGCGACAATAATGTCAACGCCGACAGCCGCTCCGGAGTCTACCCGCCCAGCAGCTACCATCCGGCGGGAGCGCTCGGCGTCATGTGCGATGGGTCCGTCCGGTTCATCAGCGATGCGATCGATTGCGGTAATCTGGCCGCAACGGAAGCGACGATTGGCCCGAGTCCCTACGGCGTCTGGGGGGCGATGGGTTCGAAGGATGGCGGAGAGGGCGGACAGAATCAGTAGTCGGCCCGTTTTCTCCCGTTCCGATGGCAGACCCCATCGCAGTCCTAACACGTCATGCTTACTTGCCGGCTTGCGGCATGTAAGCATGACGGATAGTTTCGCCGCCTGGCAATTTATTTTGTGCGAGCGGCTTGAAGAAAGAGAGAGTCCGTTCTTGTATCGGATTTATCGCCGATTCGCTCGAGGGGCGGATGAGTTGGCGATAAGCCTGCTGCGGTCTTTGCGCCGGTCGTATCTCGGATCGGCCAACCTAGCGCGCGCAGCAGCCGGAACTGCGCCGCGTCATAATCGACGAGCGTGCGCAGGTATTCCCGCTGCGCGAATGCCAGCGCTTGCAGCGATTGCAGAGCCTCGATGGGCAGGCCTTTGGCTTGCTCAATGCGGGCGAGGTTGCGCCGGTGCGAGTTGATTGCGGCGGCGACCCCTTCTTGCGCGATCTCGATTTGTTGTCGTCGCGCCTGCGATTGAGCGTGGGCTTCGGTCACTTCGCGCGCAACCTGATCCATCAGCGCCAATTGTCGAACCTGCGCTTGGCGCACGTTCGAGCCCGCGCCCGCTCGTGCTGCCTGGTCGCCAAGCCCCATATTTCGTAGCTCCCAATAGGCAATGGCGTCGAGGTCGAGTCGGCCGGCGCCGGGCGCCAGGTTGCCATTAATGCCGGCGCCCATCGCTCCATAGCTAGTTCCCAACAACACGCTGGGAATGAGCGGCGCCATGCGCTCGCGACGCAACCGCGTCACGGCCTCGGCGACGAGTGAACGGTTTTCGCCAAGCTCGGGACGGCGCGACAAGCCTCGAGCCACCAACTCCGGCAATTCAACGTTCTGTTCCACGAGATCGATGGCGACGACTGCCGGTTCGATCGGGGCAAGCTCGACTGCAGGATTCAGATGCAACAGCTCGGCCAGGCGGGCCGAGGCGACACGGCAGCCTTCTTCGCCGCGAAGCACATCGTTCTTCCGCTGCATCAGTTCGACTTGCAACCGATCGGCATCGGCCTGCAAGCCTTCGCCGGTGCGCGCGTACTGCTCGGTGACGTCCGCCAGTTGCTGCGTGTTACCGCGAATTTCGACAGCAATCGCCAGCTCTTGATTTGCTCGCAGGAGTTCCAGATACGCCAACGACACATTCAACAGGGCATCGTTCGTGGCGGCGACTGCGGCGCGTTGACGGGCGGCGACAAATTGCTGAGCCGCTAACGGTTGAAAGATGGCATCGGCCAGGTGAAAGTTCGCATAGACTCCAGGGACGATCGGCGTCCCCGCGCCGTAAACGCCGCCCCCCAGGCCGCCATAGATGGCGTCGCGGCTGGTGTTGAATTGACTGCCGTCCACTGCTTGGATCGCGCCATTGTGGTGATTGTAATTCATGCCGCCTCGGATCGAGGGCAGCCACAAGACGCGCGCCGCAGCCACGCGGCTGAAGGCATGGCGGATTTGTTCTCGCGCTAAGGCGACTTGTAGATTGCCGGCGTTCGCCAGTCGCAACGCCGAGGGAAAATCAATGGGCAAGCCGGGCTGGGGCGTCACTGCCATTGGCGCCACGGACCTCACGGTCGGCGCCGACTGCGCGGCAGCAGGCTCGCGCGCAGGCGGCGGCACGGCCTCTGCGCGGTTCTCGGTCGGCTCAGTTCGAAAGCTCACGGGGACCGCCCGTCTGCCCGGCGCAGGCGGCGGGTCTGGGAACGTCGGCGGAGGATTAACCCGCGAAGTAGTGTCATGTGCCGCGGCTGCTGGCACAACCGAGGCTTTCTTGCCGCCGTCGTATCCCGTCAGTGCGATCGCGACATCGGGTCCCGGCGCTGTTGCGCTGGCGGCGCCTGGCTTCGATTGCCGCGCGGCATGTTCAACGGGATTCGAAGAATCGTTGAGATAGTAGCGTGGTCTCGGCGCTGCGCAGCCGCTTACGAGCGCGGCCAGGCACGCGGTGGCAAGCAGCCAGCGCCAGGCATATCCCCCCATCGCGACCACCGTTCTCCAACCGCCCGACGCGCAAAGTGTCCGTTGCCCCATCAGTCGACATCGGACGAGGAACTAGCGAGAGTTTAGCGAAACTGCCGGTTTTGCGAACTGCGCCGACTTTTAGGCGGCTGATCCGTGAGTCGCCGATCCGGCAAGGAGCCGACATTCTTGGCGGCTGCTTCGTCGCCTTGAAGCGCCGGGAGAACGCTCGTAAGAAGGCCGTCGCTGAGCCTGTTTAATTTGGCTTTGGCGCCGTTTGGCCCCGCGGCCATGCGAGGATAGACCGTCTCGACATTCCCATCGCGCGGGGCCGTTGGAAAAGCGATTTACGCTGTTCGGCGGCGCCAACCAACTCCGCGCGCATCCATATTCATGGCTCATGAGCGGACGCGGTCGCGGCCGAAGCACTCTGGGCGTTCCACCGATAAACATGTGCAAACGTTTTGAGAATATGATTCGAAGGTTTGTGCGAGTCCGTGATGAAATCGAAATGAGTCGCCTAGACCAGGCGGGCGAGCGATCTTCTTCGCCAAAAGTGGTACACATGGCCTTGCACTCAAAGAATAATGTCTGCACCGTTGTGCAAAACGCTTGTCGAAATTGTCAGCAAAAGTACATTTAACGTTAGACGACCAGCGGGCTCGCCCCGCCCGTGTTTCTGGTCGCAAAGGAAGCGTCCGCGTAAGACGATTGCCCGCGTCTTACGCGGACATTTTTTTCGCGCACAGGCAGGCAGCCACGCAGCGCTTCGTAATGCAGGCTGCGTTTTGCCGGGCGGTTTGTGTTGCATCCGACCTCGGCCACTCAGCGAATTCGGCGGCGATTGCCTGAAGCGTTGATCTGCAGCGTCTTTTACGATGGGGCTGGGCAGCATCTTGCCAGGCGCGCCGATTGCACTGCTTGATTAGGAGTCCGCATCCTTTGAGCGCGCTTCGCCTTGAGCAGCATCGGCTTGGTCGCACGGCGAGGGTTGGTCATCGTGCGGAGCCGCAGCTTCGGCCAATAACTGTACGGCCACGGCAACGCGAACCAACTCGGCGCGGCTTTGGACCTCTAGCTTTTTCATCAAGGAGGCCCGACGGATATGCACTGTTCGCACGCTGATCTGCAGTTTGGAGGCGATGGCTTTGTTCGGCTTGCCGGCAACGATCATGTCGAGCACCTCTCGCTCTTCACGATTAAGCAGCGACATGAGGACCCTATCCGCGCCGCGTGATCTCATTTCGCGAGCTCTCCGCGCCTGGTCCATTTCCATCGCCCGGCGGATGCTCTGCCGCAGTTCGTCCGCCTGATAAGGTTTTTGCAAAAAGTCCGCGGCTCCAGACTTCATGGCCGACACCGCGAATCTGACATCGCTGGACGAACTGGCGGCAATGACGGGAATCTTGATGCCCCAACCGGGCAGTTGTGCCAACCATTCAATGCCATTGACGTCCGAGACTTGCAGATCGACCAGCAAGCAACCGGGACGCTCTGCTTCGTACGCGGCGAGAAAGTCGCCTGCCAAAGTAAAAAATTCGGATGCCAGTTGCATGCTGCCGATGACCGCGAGGAGCGGTTCTCGCATACCGACGTCTTCGTCGATGATGAATACTGCCGCGGGCTTGGACATGGCTAGCCCACCCCTTGCTCGCGTAGCGCTGCCGACAATGCCAAAGGCCATCGCAGCCGCTCTGCGAGCCGTGACGATGTCCGCGGGGGCGGCGTTGCAAGTCGGGTGAGAGGCGTTTCTAATGTTCCTGGACGTACAGAATAGAGGTCAGTCAGACCCGCGTATTCGCCTGGGCGCGTCTTCGATTCATCAAGCATGGCCGCCTTGGTGTGCCGAAGGGCTGTTTGATGGTCACGGGCTTGTCTTGGCGGGGAATTGCATCTCGGCGCAATACGAGCAATACCCGCCGTTATCCCATGACAGCCTGACTTCCGAGCCCGCGATCACGAAGCCGCAACTGACGCACAAGGGCGCCAGATATCTATGCAAGACCGCATTGTAGATGGCGGCGTCGCGAACATTGAGAGAATCGACGCCATTGGCTAGCACTTTGATCGCAGTCCAGGTCTGCTCCTCGTCCATGCGATGCTCGCCGATTAGCGTTTTCAACAATGCAATGCCGGTCAAGTCAGTCATCGGCGCACTGCCGCCGCGGTTTATCCTGCCCTCCGACGGCGCTGAGCGTGCAATCTCGTTCGTTGGCCTACTCAACCCTATCATGAAATCCGACCAGCGGCGGACATGAATCGGCTGCACATCGGTGCATCTGAGGCTGTCGGACGCAGCAACGAAACGGCTCCGGCTCCCTCGTAAAGGGCGCAAACCGCTGCGCGCGAATGACATGGGTCGAACAAAGACCGATATATCAGAGCAATTGCGTCCGCTAGTGAGTGGTCGCGAAAATTTGATCCGTCGACGGGAGCTAACGCATCAGCATTTTTGCAGAGGGGAATCTCACATGAGGCAATCGGGAACTCGCGATTCGGATGGCGGAGCGCTGCGAATGCTCCTGCTTCAGCGCATCCGCGGGTGACCTCTGCCAGAGCCGGCAAGTGAACCCGCTCATGGCCGATGGATTTCACTCGCGGCGGAGCCAGCATCTTGCTCGCATTTGCGGTCGGCATTGCGCGTCATCCATCGAACGTTGCGGTTTGTCAACATGCCTTAGCAAACGCGTGGCCAATCGGCGACGTTGCGGGGAGGCGAGCTTTGCGATCGTCGAACTCGAAGCGACGGCGATGGCGATGGCGAGAGAACGGTTGCCGACTCTAAGGCTGATGCGACGGGTCGCGCCAAGTACACGATCGACTGCGATTGACGCTGAAGCGAAAACCGCCTAGACGAACAGCTTGCTCACGGATTCGTTCCGGTGAATGCGCTTGATGGCCTCGCCCAGGAGCGGCGCGACGCTCAGCACCTGAATCTTGGCCAGCTTTTTTTCCGGCGGCAGCGGAATGGTATCGGTAATGACGATACTTTGGATCGGCGCTTTTTCGAGGTATTCGATCGCTTTGCCACAGAGGACGCCGTGCGTGGCGGCGACGTGGACCGCTTTGGCGCCGGCTTCATGCACCTTCTGAGCGGCGCCGCAGATTGATCCGGCGGTGCTGATCATGTCGTCAAACATCAGCGCGACTTTGCCTTCGACTGAAGCGCCGATAATGTTTTCTTGTTTCGTTTTCTCGGCGCTCGAACGGCGCTTGTCGACAATTGCCAGCCGCCCGCCCAGCCGCTTGGCATGCCCCAAGGCGCGCTTCGTGCTGCCTTCGTCGGGACTGACGACGACAATTTCGTCTTCCGGGAACTTCATCTTGGCGAAGTGATCGTTCAAGACCGGAGATGCGTAGAGATGGTCGACCGGCACGTCGAAGAACCCCTGGATCTGGGCGGCGTGCAAGTCCATGGTCAGCACGCGGTCGGCGCCCGCGCGCGTAATGATGTTGGCGACCAGCTTGGCGGTGATCGGCACGCGCCCCTCGTCCTTGCGGTCTTGCCTCGCGTAGCCGTAGTAGGGCATTACGGCTGTGACTCGTTCGGCGCTGGCGCGCTTGCAACTCTCGATCATGATCAAGAGTTCCATCAGGTTCTCATTGACGGGCGGGCAGGTGGGCTGCACCAGAAAGACATCGCGGCCGCGGACGTCTTCGTCGATCTTGCATGAGATCTCACCGTCAGGAAAATTGCCGATCGAGATCGCTCCCACCGGCAATCCCAGATAGGCGCAAATGCGTGCCGTCAATTCGCGATTGGCTCGGCCGCTGAAGATCTTCAAATCGTTCATCCGTTCCGCCTGCTTATTCTCGAAAGTGGGTTCAAGAACGGAAAACTTCCGCTCGACGCCGCATGCGCCGAGAAAATGTGGTCCTCTCGGCCGGCTGCCTTACTCCAGCTTAATTCAGCTCGCCCCCGCCGGCTGCGCCTGCTCCTTGACGCAAAACTTCTTCCACAGCCGCCAATTCCTCCCGCGTATTGATGCTTAACGCTTCGATCGGCTTCAGCACTGCTCGCGCCTCGACTGCACGGCCCGCGGTTTTGAGCGCCCCGGGGCAATCGGTGAGGTAATATTCCGCCTGAGCGTTCGCGGGGCGGAGCTGGTCGAGTGCGAACAGCAAGTCTCGGCAATTAAAGACGTAACAGCTCATGTTCACTTCGGTGATTTTCCGCTGTTCCTCGCTGGCATCGCGTTCTTCGACGACGGCCAGGAAATTCCCGACTCCGTCTCGCACGATGCGTCCCAGCCCTTGAGGGTTCGGTTTGTGCGTCGTCCCCAGCAGGCACGCAGGCCGCTGTCGGTCGAACTCAGCCAACAGCCGGACGAGCGAATCGGTCTGCATCAAGGGAGAGTCGCCGGCGACGATCAGCACCGGACCTTCATGCCGCGCCAGTTCCTCACGGCAAGCCATCACCGCGTGTCCGGTGCCTAGCTGCTCTTTCTGCTCGACGAAGCGCAGCCCCCGCCGACTGGCCAGAGCGCGTCGCACGTCATCCGCCCGATAACCCACCACGACGACGGTCTCGTCCACCCCGCTCGCCTCCAAGGCGTCGAGTACATAATCGATCATGGGGCGGCCGCACACCTCGACCAGCACTTTGGGCAGTTCCGATTTCATTCGGGTGCCTTTGCCGGCGGCCAGCACAATCGCAAGTTTCCGATTCATCGGCGGTTGCTGATGGTTGGCGAATTGAGAAAGAGACGAGCGTCTATCTTGCCACGAAAGACAGGCCGCTTCCAGGGGCCTAAGTGCGGATTACCCACCACCGTCGAGCGTAAATGTGGCGGGGAGCGGTTCAGGCGCTGCCTGGCAGCGACGCCCTATTTCTTAGTCGCCGGGGCGGGCATGGACGTGATCCATTCTCGGATCAATTCCACTCCTTCCTCGTGGACCAGCCGTTTGCCGAGTTCCGGCATCATCACGTCGGGATGCGTGGAAAGCAGGCGGAACATCAAGATCGAGTCTTCTGGTTTGCCGGGCAGGATGTCGTAGCGCAAGCCGCCCGAGCCGGTTCCTGCGGCGACCGGCGGTTTACGGATGCCAATCTTCACCGGCTCTTGTTGGCAAGTGCGCAAATCGAGACCCGAATTCTGGGCGTGGCCGCCGGGTTGATGGCAATGTGCACAATTGATTTCGAGCCAGGCTCGGGCCCGCTCGTTAAGATCGGCGTGCGGATCGTCCCAGGCCGCTAGCCGCGGCGCCTCTTCGGGCGCAGGGGCTCCAGCCAACGTCCCGCTACGAATCCAATGCGCCAGTTGGTTCTCGCGCCCGTCAGAATAATCGACGTCCTTGTTCAATTGGCGCGCTTGCACGCCGATCGGCAGCATGCCGGCGCTCGAGACATGGCAACCCTTGCACTGATTGACATTCGGCACGAGATACTCGTTTTTGCGTTGCTTTCCGTCGAAGTGAATCCACTCGACATCGATCGTCCCGCCAGCTACCTGCAGCTTCGCTTCGGTCTGTTGATCGTTCCAGATGTAACTGAATCCCGTCCAGCCTCCTTTTTCATGCTGCAGAATGCGAGTTTCAAGCAGCCGCTGGCCTGCTGGCGGATTGCGCAGATCATGCGGCATGGCAAAGGTCTTGGCGATCACTGTACCGACAGGCAGATCGAACACGCGGTTGGCTGAATATTGGGCCGGCTTGCCTGCAGGCAATCTGATGAAGCGATACTTCGCGGTGTAATCCGAAAACAGCGGAGTATTCAAATCGTAAGGTACGACGCCGTCGACAGGCTGCTGGCTGGCGCCGTTGCCTTCGAATAGCCCATAGTCGGATAGCTTCTCAGGAGGTCGGGGTCGCGGGCTCGCTTCGGGAAGGGTCCAGGCGGCGAGTTCGACGGCCGGAAGAGGCGCATGCTCGCCTCGGTATGGTTCGGCGTCCTGACTGATTTTGTTGGGTGCAGGCACGGTGGACGCCAGGTCGATCCGGGCAAAATCCGCGTCGCCGTTATTGTTGACTAACGTTCTTAGCTCCAGCGGCAATTTGCCGTCGACAAGTTTTGCCGGGTTCTCGGTCCAATCGCAAACAATGTCAGGCAAGGTTCGCCGCAGCAGCACCACCTTGAGCAACGCCAAATCGCCGGCCGGTTTGTCGCCGCCGCCCAAGAATTGGTTGTCGTGAATCGAAATCGCTTCGGGGTAAGGATCGAACTCGGGATCGCTGAACGTCTGCTTGGTCGCCTGATAGCTGACGACCGCAACGTTCACGGTTTGATTGTCCTTAAGCTCGTTGTCGAAGATTTCCACTTCGTCGCTCGCCATTACCATGATGCCGGTTCCGGCGGGCACCTGGGCGACGATGTTGCCTTGCGGCGCAAAGTTCTTGTGATTGTTGTGCAGTACGCGGTTATTGAACACGCGGCATTGGCGACCGCCCTTCTGGACCAGGTCGGGCAAGGTAAACACCAGAATTCCGCCGGCGTTGTCGGTCAGCTCGTTGTCGAATACATCGGCGCCGAGGCAATTCTCGATTTCGATGCCCGCGACATTTTCATAGGCCCGATTGCGGCGCACGATGATTTGCTTCGACTGGCCGACGTAAATACCCGCATCCGACGAACCGCGCACAACGCAATCTTCGACGAGCACGTTCTGGCACAGCACCGGGTAAAGTCCATAGCTGCCATTGGTCTCCTTAGGGCCGCCGGTCCATTCGGCGCGCACGCGGCGAAAGATCACGCCATTGGCGCCGTTGACCTTGATGGCGTCTCCTTGCACATCGACGACGGCCAGATCCTCGATCGTGAAATAGTTGGCGGTGACAGAAATGCCCTCGCCGCCCGAACCTTGCCGCAGATTGGCGAAGCTGAGCACCGTCTTGTCCAAGCCTTGTCCACGCAGCGTGACTCCATCCACGTCGAGCGAAAGCGTGCTCGAGAAATCGAACGTACCTGACGCCAGCTCGATAATGTCGCCCGGCTGCGCTTCAATCAGAGCGGTCTGCAATTCTTGCTGGACTATTGGGCCCGGAGCAATTGAGACGATCCGAGGCCGTTTCGGCGACTCGGCCTGCGACACAGCCACAAAGAAACTTGCCGCCGTAAAAGCAGCGGCCAGCAGTCGCAGGCCCGATGCACAGCATGAAACGGCGCCGGGTGTTTTGGGCTGTTTGACAAAGTTGTGAAGAGATGTAGCGGTCATGGGCATGCTTTCTGAGCTTGCTGCCGCCGTGGCAGGGTTCTCTTTCCCTCGCTCGAATATGTAATACATACATCAGGGCTTCGTCCAGGCAGTTTGCACGATCATTGCCGGTTCCGCAAAATAGCCCAGACTTGCCTCCCTGCCCAATTCTATCGAATTGCTGGATTCGGCATGATGCTCGGCCGATAAATCCCATAGCTATTGCGACCCAGCAAATAGGAAGCCACTTTTATGAAACGCGCTATTTTCGCCGCGTTGATGATCGCCATGGTCGGCACGGGCACGGGCTGCAAGATGTTCAACAAGGGCTGCGACGACGGCTGCAATGGGGGCCGTTGCGGGCTCTTGCATCGCTGCTGTGGTCTGTTCGGACATCACGGTTGCCGGAATGGCGCCGATGACGGAGCCTATGCCGGCGGCCCGCCGGTCGGTCAAGTGACCTACCCGTACTATACCAATCGCGGTCCGCGCGACTTCCTAGCGGAAAACCCTCGCGGCATTGGCCCTTAAGCGTCGGCCAAACCGATCTCCGCAACCGTTTTTCAGCGAGGACTCGGCCCTTGCCAATCGGGCAGGGGCGACTTGGGTCGCTTAAGCTCGCGCCAATCAGGGTTGGCGGCGATCCATTCGCGGAACCGCCCGGGCCAGTTGTCGGGAGTCAATCGCCTGCCCAGTTCCGAATGGTTCGTCAAGGCAAATGACGCTTGCAGGTTGAGCACTTCCCGCCATGTCAGCCGCCGCGGTGGCTCAAGCGAAACGAGCGCCGTGAGATATTCGACGATCGACGCGATCTCCGCCGCGGGCTCTTGCCTCGATCGCCATGCCCAATAGTGCGCCCAGCGGGAGAGCAATTCGGGCCGCCAACCAAGTTCCAGCGAGAATGTCTCTCGCATTGCGTCGCTGCATTCCGGTTCGCCTAGATATTGAGCCAGGTAAAGATCGAACTGCGCGTTGCCCGTCCCCCAACCGCCGACCAGTTCTCGCAGCTTGGTTTGGCGATCGGGCTCTTTGTCGAGCGACGCAATTTCGCGTTTGGCCAGCGAAAATGTCGGCTCGGTCCCGATCTGGTAGGCGGCCACTTGGGGGCCGAGGGGCAACGGGTGAAAATAAAACCACCCGCCGGCAGCCAGCCCGCCGAGCATCGCCGCGATACCGATTGCCAGCCAGAGTCTTCGCATAGGGAGACTCTTAGCATAGATCGCACCTTGCCCAGAGTAAACGGACGGCAAGGCGGCCGGCGAATCGAAGCGGCCACGACGGTCAAACGCTTGCTGGCTTGACGGCAATTAGCCGGCGAAGCGCGAAACGACCAGCGTAATATTCTGGCCGCCGAAACCGAAGCTGTTGCTGGCCGCCACATCGCAGCGGGCTTCACGGGCGGCATTGGGAATGTAATCCAGATCGCAGTCCGGGTCGGGCGTTTCGTAGTTCATGGTCGGCGGCAAAACATTATCGCGGATGGCCATCAAGCAGATGATGAGTTCCGTCGCCCCGGCCGCGGCAATTAAATGCCCCATCATGCTCTTGGTGCTCGAGACGGGCGTACGATAAGCCTGTTCTCCGAAGACCTTTTTGATGGCCAATGTCTCAACGCGGTCGTTAACGTCGGTGCTGGTGCCATGAGCGTTGATGTAGCGTACGTCCTCCGGGTTTATCCCCGCGTCTTTGATCGCCATTTGCAGACAGCTCGCGGCGCCTCGCCCTTCGGGATGCGTGTCGGTGATGCGGAACGCGTCGGCCGTGGTTCCAAATCCCTTCAACTCGCCGTAGATATGCGCCTTGCGAGCTTTGGCATGTTCGAGTTCTTCCAGCACGAGCATGGCGGCGCCTTCGCCCAGCACGAAGCCATCGCGATTCATGTCGAACGGACGCGAGGCCTTGGTCGGCTCGTCGTTACGAGTAGACAATGCGGTCAGCAGATTAAAGCCCGTCACGCCGAACGGATGGATCATGCTGTGAGTGCCGCCCGAAAGCATCACGTCGGCGTCGCCGCGGCGAATCAACTCGGCGGCCTCGCCGATTGCCTGGCTGCTGGCGGCACAAGCGGTAAGGCAATTCAAGTTCGGCCCTTGGGCGTTGAACAGGCCGGCCAGATGCCCGGCGGGCATGTTCGGTTCTTGTTCCAGTTCGGCCAGCGGGTCGAGAATCTCCAGGCCCTTCTTGGTGAACTTGGAGACGTCGAGCTCTCCGTTTTCCAGGGCGGCGACCATCATCTGGCTGAAGCGACCGAAATCCTGTTGCCCTTCGCCGGCCCCTAAGTAAACGCCGAACCGCGTCGGCTCGACGCGAGCATCGCCCAGGCCGGCATCGGAAACGGCTTGTTTGGCGGCGACGACGGCGAATCGCGTGTGCCGACCGCGGTGCTGCCAATGCTCCGGGTCTTCGCCCACGGACGCCAGGTCGAGCTTGCGGACTTCGGCGGAAATGCGCGTAGGGAAATTTGCAGCGTCGAAGAGCGTGGTCGCACCGACGCCCGACTCGCCGTTAAGCAACTTGCCCCACATCGTTTTGACGTCGTTTCCTAGCGGAGTGACGCAACCCACTCCGGTAATTGCCACGCGTCGTCTCATGTTCAACTCGCTTCTGCCGCAGCGCGCGGCGTCGCCATGGTGTTTGCAATATGCGGCCTAACCGTGCAGTCCGCCTTCCGCCTTGAATTGCGCTAAGCCCGGCGGTTCGATCAGCTTGCCGCCGTCGCTGGCGCGACCCACGTCGAACACGCCCAACAGCTTCATCGTGAAGACGAAATTCTTTGGCTCGAAGAGCGTCCGCGTGCGATTGCCGTCGTCGAGGTGGGCGAACATGATTTCCGCTTCCGCCTGCAATCGCTCGCCGACGTGGCTCGTGGCCGTGACCGTCGCGCCGCCCTCGGTGATTGAGTCGATCGTGGTCGTGTAGCGCAGCGTATCGCCGGGTACGGCCGGAAAGTGAAAGATGGCTTTCGAAATCTTGGCCAGAATCACTTTCTCTTCGAAGCGATTGTATTCGCCCACCAACAGTCCGCCGGTCTGCGCTAACCCTTCGACGATCAGCGAGTTGGGCATCATCGGCGAGCCCGGAAAATGGTCGTGCAAATGCTCTTCGGCCAGCGAGACGTTCTTGATGGCCTGCGCGCGTTTGCCGCTCTCGAACTCAATGAATTTGTCGATCCAGATCCAGCGCATCGCTTCGTCCGTCAGAAGTTAGCCGGTGACTTCCACTTTGCTCTCGACGTAACGGCACATGTCTTGCACGGTAAGCATGTTGCCGAAATCCTTGACGTTCGGATTGGCCGAGAAGGCGTCGAGATCGGCGAACGGCATCCGTTCGCGAAGCTGCTTGAGACCTTCCGCCGTGACTTTGCCGTCGCGAACGTATTCGGCGTTCGTCAGGATGTCTTCGGGGAAGAGCTCGCCGCGCGGAACCTTGATGTTAAAGGACTTCTCCAGGCGGAACACGATGTCCAGGAAGTCGATCGATTCGGCGCCCAGGTCGCCGACCAACGTCGCATCGGGGGTGACTTCGTCTTCGTCGACGCCCAGGGCGTCGACCAAGGCAGTTCTGATCTTGTCGAAGATCTCGTCTTTGGTGGGCATGTTTCGCTATTCTCCCAATGTGCTCGAAAACAATGTGCTCGAAAAAGTGATTTCTTTCTGTCCCAGCGGCCCGAGTCCGCACGAACATCTAATACCCGCCCAGACTCAACCCGCCGTCGACCCGCAGTACCTGTCCCGTCAGATAGCTCGCGTCGTCGCTGGCCAGAAAGACCACGACCTGCGCTATCTCCTCGGGTTGTCCTACCCGCTTCAGCGGAATGATCTCCTTGAGTCGGTCTCCGGCGAGATTGCGGACGACTTCGCTCATGTCGGTCTCAATCATGCCCGGCGCTACGCCATTGACGCGGATCTTGCGAGCGGCCAATTCCTTCGCCAGGCAGCGCGTGAGCCCGTCGATGCCGCCTTTGCTCGCGGCGTAGTTCACTTGCCCGCGCGAGCCGAATTCGGCGGCGACGCTCGAGATATTGATGATGCTGCCGCGGCGCTGCGACATCATCGGACGCGTCACCGCGTGGCAATAGTTGTAAGTTCCGGTAAGGTTCGTCTCGATGACTTCGCCCCAGGCGTCGGGGCCCATCATCGCGAATAACCCGTCGCGAATCACGCCCGCCGAGTTAACGAGGATATCGAGTTGTCCCCACTCTTCGACCAGTTGCTCGACGATTTGCTCGGCGCGTGCGAAATCCTTGACGTCGGCTTGCAGCGCTTTCACAGTAGCGCCGTTTTCAGCGAGTTCGCTGGCCAAGGTCTCGGCGGCGGCCTGATTGCTGTGATAGACGAAAGCCGCTTTCGCCCCCGCGGCGACCAGCGAGCGCACGCAGGCCCGGCCGATGCCGCGGCTGCCGCCCGTGATCAATGCCGTTTTACCTTCCAGTCGCATGAGAAATTGCCAGGAGCTGAAGAGATTTCGACGTGAGTACTCGCCGCCAACGAATCGGCGAATTCGAGCGCTGCCATTCGCCTGAGGCAGCCGTTCAGGCCGCTGGAGCGGCCGGCCGGTACAACAGGGCCAATAATTCGCGCAGTTTTAGTTTCACCACCTGGTCGGTCAACTCGCGACTCGCGTCGGCGGTCGCCTGGTTGTAACGCGCCAGAACCAATCGCCCGGAGACAGCCTGCTTGCCGTCGACGGAGCCCTGAGCTTTGATCTTTACTTCGTGTTCGTCCTGGCCCAGGATTTCGGCGGTAATTGTCAGCGTTTGGCCCGGTTCGACAAAGTTGCCGTACTTGACGTTGCGAGCTTCCTTCAGAATTACGGTGCTGTGAGCGAAGTCCTCCGTCACGCGCACCAGCCAGGCCGCCGCCTGTGTCATTGCCTCCAGCATCAGCACTCCGGGCATGACGGGAAAGCCCGGAAAGTGGTCTGCCAAATACTCTTCCGCCAACGACAGGTTCTTGACGGCGACGATACGGACGCCGGGTTCCAGGTCGAGGACGCGGTCAATGAGCGTAAATCGCATGTCGATCCGGAGGCGGCGTAACGAAAAATAGGATGATTGGGTTGCCTTGAAAGTCAAGGCAGACAATATACTGGCGCGTTGAACTTTCGACAACCGCTAAAGTTTGCCGCCGCCACCGCTCGCAAGTGCTCTCAATCTATATGCTTAGACTCAATTGCCCCGCTGCCGTCAGTCGCTCTGGCGGCGCCGTTCGATTTGTCGGAGCCGTAGGGCGCCTCAAGTCTCTAACCCGGATTATTCTCCAGCCCCCGCAATAGGCCGGTTGGGTCCGTCCATACTAACCCGAAGCGCCAGCGAGGATAGGATTGGTGGTCGCCAATGGGCGACTTTCGAGGCCGCTCGCCTCGCTTGCGCTTCGGGTTAGTATGGACCAAGCAACGCCGCCTCGAAGGCCGGGTAACAGCACGGCTGGCGGACCAGTCCAAGTTTCGGCAGTCTGCTCCCGGCGCCTTCAGCACAATCGGCACTTCCAGCGCAATTCTCCGCGCTTCCCCCTTCGCCGCAGGAAGGCCAGCGCCCCCGAGGGCCTAAGGCAGCGCGTTTCCGCGATGCAATTCTGTGCCGCTTCGCACGATGTGACTGCCAAAATGACACACAGCAGGGACTCGCATATCGGCGACCGTCGCATCCGTAACTGACGTTTGGGTAAGACCTTATGCGTACCAAATCGGATTTGGCATGTTCGTTGCTTTTACTTCGCGGTGAAACCGATCGTAAATGCCGCCTCGGGGCGGAAGACTCCGCTCCCAGCCGGCGTTATTCATAACGGCCGTTTCTGCTGAGGAGGAATTAAACATGGTTCGCTACCGCACTGGATCGAATCCTCTCGGGCAATTCCGCGGGGAAATGGATCGGCTGTTTGGAGATTTTTTTGGCCGCGCCGGCGTGGCTGCCCCTGAGGGCTACGCGCCGCGCGCCTTCCCTGCCTTGAACGTCTGGCAAAAAGACGACGAGGTGTTCGTCGAAGCGGAGTTGCCTGGAGTAAAAAGCGACGACCTGGAGATCTCGGTGATCGGCAATGAGCTGTCGATCAAAGGTTGCCGCCCTGAGTTTGAAGCGGAGAACGTGTCCTACCATCGCCGCGAGCGCGGCATGGGCGACTTCCATCGCGTGCTGCGGCTGCCGGTGGAAGTCGATGGAGATCGGGTTCAGGCCCGGCTCGCCGATGGCGTGCTCTTGATCATGCTGCCGAAGGCCGAGGCGGCCAAACCGAAGAAAATTAACGTTCAGGCCAAGTAAGCGCCGGCTGCAATTGCCGCCCGAGCGACTTCGTCGCGTCGGGTGATGGCCAGGTCGCGACGACGGCAGTTATCCGACAACACACAAGGAGCTTAATCTCATGAACACAGAAGCCACGTTGGAAAAAGTTGAAAACGGCGCGACGGACGATCGTCGAGCGGCCGAACGCACTCGAAGCGGCCGGTATTATCGGCCGAATGTCGATATTCTGGAAAAACCAGAGGAATTGTTGCTGGTCGCCGATATGCCGGGCGTAAAATCGGGCGAGATCGATATCCGGTTCGAGGACGGCGAATTGACGATTCTCGGTCCAGTGGCCGAACGACAAGAGCCGGCTGCGAATTATCTGCTCGCCGAATATGGCGTGGGAGATTTTTATCGCACCTTCCGCGTCAGCGAACAGATCGATGGCGCCAAGATTCACGCCGAGTATTCCGACGGCGTGCTGCGAGTCCACCTGCCTAAGGTCGAGGCTGCCAAGCCGCGCAAGATCGAGGTCAAGACGCAGTAAGTTCTCGCCGCCGCAATTTCGAGGACAGTTCGGGTGACGTAGGCCTCTGGCGGTTTCGGCCGCCAGGGGCCTTTGCTTCGCGCCCTTTCGAGCGTCTGGCCGCGCCGTTGTTCCTGCTCCAAGCCGATGTTACGATGCGCGAATGCGTAAGGGAATCGGCGTTTCTCCGGGCGTGGCCGTCGGCAAGGCCTATTGCATTCACGAGATCTTCGTGAATCCCGACGCTCGCCAGTTGACCGACCAGGAAGTGGTCGCCGAATTGGCGCGCTACGAAAAGGCGGTCAAGAAAACGCTGGCCGGCTTGCGTTCCTTAGCTCGCAAAGTCGCCAGCCAGGTTGGCGCCGAGCAAGCCGCGGTTTTCGAATCGCATCAGGCGATTCTGCGAGATCCGGCATTCGGGGCTAAGATTCGCAACGCGATTAACGAGCAGCGCCTGCCCGCCGAGGCGGCGCTGCATCAGGTGCTCAATGAATACACCTCGCTCTTCGCGCGGACGAAGGACGCCTATTTGAAGGAGCGATTGTCGGACGTGCGCGAGGTGATTCTGCGCTTGAGCGAACACCTCTCGCCGATGCTCTCGGCAGACGCCTCGCTGAACGGCCCGGTCGTGATCGTCGCGCAAGAACTGCTCCCCTCGCAAGCGGCTCCGTTGGGCGGCCGCGCGTTGGCCGGCATTGTGACCCAAGGGGGCGGCGCCACCAGTCACGCCGCCATTCTGGCGCGCAGCCGCGGCATTCCGGCCGTTGCCGGCGTAGCGGGCATCTTAAAGCATGTCAAAAACGGCGACACGATCGTTGTCGACGGCCGCGATGGGCATGTGCTCGTCAATCCTGACGCCGAGACCGAAAGCGCTTACCGCAAGCTCCAGCGAGAATTCTTCGATCTCAAAGATCTGCTGGCGGAAAATCGCGATCAGCCGGCGGTTACCGCCGAAGGCGAAGCCATTGAGTTGCTGGCCAACATCAACGGCGTGGACGATGTGCGGGCGGCGACGGCCATGGGCGCCTCGGGGGTTGGCCTGTTCCGCACCGAGTATCTCTTTCTCTCTCATCCCAGCGTTCCCAGCGAAGAGGAGCAACTGGCCGTCTATCGTCAGATCGTCGCCGATAGTCCCGGCCGCCGAGTCACGATCCGCACGCTCGATCTGGGCGGCGACAAGACCATTCCTTACCTGGGACGCGAACGTGAAGCGAATCCATTTATGGGCTGGCGCTCGATCCGGCTCTCGTTTGAGCATCCCGGCTTTTTCATGACGCAGATTCGCGCCGTGCTCCGCGCCAGTGCTCTCTTGGAAGGCGAGGCGCCGCGAGTGCAGTTGCTGTTTCCCATGATCACTACGCTTGAGGAAATGCGCCGCGTGCGGTCGATGGTTCATCGGGCCCGGCGGCGACTCCAGGCAGAGGGACACGCCATCGGCGCCGTGCCCATGGGCCTGATGTTGGAGGTGCCGGCCGCGGCGATTTCGATCCGCGCGCTATTGAAGGTGGTGGATTTTGTCTCGATCGGTTCCAACGACCTGGTGCAGTACCTGATGGCGGCCGACCGCGACAACCCCAAGGTCAGCCATCTTTGCCAGCCGCTTAGTCCAGCGGTGTTGCGCGTGCTGGCGAAAGTGATCGACGCTTGCCGCCAGGCCGACAAACCGGTCACCTTATGCGGAGAGATGGCCGGCCAGCCGCGAGCGTTCGTGTTGCTGTTTGCCATGGGTTTGCGCAGCTTCAGCATGAGCCCCGCCTTTATTCCGATGATCAAGGAACTGGCGACTCACCTCTCCCGCGATCGCGCCGACGAAATTCTGCGCCGCGTGAGTAAATTGAAAACCACGGCGCAGGTGATGCGATACATGAGCGACCAGCTCGATCAACTAGCGCCGAACCTGAGGCTGATGAATTCGGCCTGACCCGTCGTGTTTAGCCAGGGATTCAGCAGGACTTGGCCCCTTGGTTTCGATGTCCTATCTTTCATTGAATGATGCTTTCCTTTCGGACTCCGGCGGTCATCATGTACAAGCTTGCTTCGCTCTGTTTCGGTATTGCGGCGATGTTATCGGAACCGCTTTTGGGCGCCTCGCCAAAAACAACTCATGATGAAAGCCGGGCGGTCGTCGTCGAGTTGGTGAAAACGGACCACGGCTTTCAGTTGCTTCGTGACGGCCGGGCCTACTTTATTAAAGGCGCCGGCGGAGACGGCTCGCGAACCGCGCTGGTCGCTGCGGGGGGCAACTCATTACGAACCTGGGGAGCCGACAAGCTGCAAGGGGTTCTCGACGAAGCGCAGCAGCTCGGTCTGACCGTGGCCGTGGGCATCTGGCTCGGCCACGAACGCCACGGCTTCGACTATAATGACGCCGACCAGGTTGCCGAGCAGTACGAGCAAGTCCGACAAACGGTGCTTCGCTATAAGGATCATCCTGCCGTGCTGCTGTGGGGACTGGGCAATGAGATGGAGGGCTACGCAGCGGGCGACAATGCGGCCATCTGGTCGGCAATCAACAATCTGGCCGCGCTCGCCAAACAGCTTGACCCCCATCATCCCACGATGACGGTGATTGCCGAAATTGGCGGCGACCGGGTCAAAAACATCCATCGGCTTTGCCCCGAGATTGATATCGTCGGCATCAATAGCTATGGCGGCGTGGCAACGCTACCCGAGCGTTACCGGAAAGCAGGCGGGATTAAGCCGTACATTGTGACGGAATTCGGCCCGCCAGGCGTTTGGGAAACGGCCAAGAATGCGTGGGGCGTTGCGCCGGAATTGACGAGCACGGAAAAGGCGGAAGTCTACCGCCGTGACTATCAACAGGCGATCGCCTCGCA
>JAICIG010000081.1 GCA_025924495.1 Pirellulales bacterium
GCGGAGTGGACGCGATCAGATTGCCGCCGGCATCATCAAAGGAGGTGATGGCGGGGTTGCGGATATAAGCCACGGGGGTACTCTCGAACCCGGCAACGGTCCCGCGGTAGATCTTGTAGCCGGTCGCGCCCGCCACGGCATTCCAACTCAGGTGGAGCGTCCCTATACCATTACTCACGAGGGCCGACTGTTCATTGCTCGCAGTCGTCTCGCCCAGCGCATCGACAGCCGTAATCACATAAAAATAAGTGCCGCCTACCAGGCCAGGCGTTCCGCCCGCGACCCGGGCGATCGGCTGTAAGTTCGGCGGTAGAAGCCGCGAACGATCAAATAACGGCGGAGCGCCGGGGCCTAATGTAGTTCCTGAGTCGGTGAAGGTCGTTGTGAAGGAGTTCGTCGTCGCGACAAGCACGTTTTCGCTGCCGGGAACTGTGCCGCGATAGATTTTGTAGCCCGCAGCGCCGAACACGGATAACCAGGAAAGGACCAGCGTCTGATTGTTCGGCGATACGGTCGCCGAAAGCTCGGTACTGCCCTGCGATTCGCCGATCGCGTCGAACGCCGTGATCTGGTAGTAGTACGTCGCGTTGACCGACAGATTGCCGCCTGGCGCGGGCGTCACGGAGGTCAAGGTCGGCGCCCCCGTTAAGGCCTGCTTCACGGACGTTGGCGTCAGCGTGATATGAATCGAACCAGTGCCGGCCGCCTTGAGCCGGAGCAACTGGTTTTGCGTCAGGCTGACCGTAGCTGAGGTAAAGAACTGCCCTTGCAGCCCCTTGTCTTGCTCGTTGAAGAAGATCTGTTGGTTCTGCAGGCTATCGTTCGCCGGCAAGTCGGGGAAATTCAACGTCAGGTACTGATCGACGCCCGAAATGTCGCCCAGACCGCTCAGCGTTAATGTCGCCGGGCCCGTGGCATTCGGCACGTTACTGTAAGTGTAGGTATAAACCGGATTCGGCATTCCCGGCGCAATCGGGCCTGGAAGCTGCGTGTGAGACTCGTTGTAATGGCCGGACGGAGCCAATAGCGTGTAATCCGAGGTCTGCCGGACGTTCTCATCCATCTGATTCGGGTACAGGATGATTGCGCTGCGTGCAGGGTTAATCTGCTGGCCGACGGGCGTGCCCGGTTGGATCTGCAATTGGTAGCTGCCCGTCAGGTTCTGCGGCGTGGCGCCGAACACCGGGTTTTGTGGAGTGGTAAAGAATGACGTCGACGCCGCGGGCGCATCGGTCACCATTTCGCCGCGGCCTGCCAGGCCCACGACCAGGTCGTCGATGTACCAGCCCGGGTGCTGATTGTTCTGTCCTCGCGTGGCAGACGTGGGGTTGCCCCACTGGTCGCCCGGCATCTGCTGACTGTCGAGTTGCGGATCGTTCGGGTTGTGCGGCACGTCGCCCTTGTAGCCGAACGGACCGAACGGATAGCCGTTGACGCGCCCTTGTCCGATCGAACCCGACGTGCTGAAGTCGAACCGCAGCATCACGTTGCTCTGACCGGCATAATTGCTCAGATCGATGCGTGCCTGGCGCCACGAGTTGGTGCCGTCATAAAGCTGCTGCACCTGTTGCCGCGGATCGTACAGCGGCTGGCCGTTGGCGGTGGTGGCGGGCACGTTGGCTTCCGCCGTGGCGAAGAACGGCAGCTCGCTGCCGCTGCCCGCCTGCGTGATTTGCTGGTTTTGGCGTTGTCCAAGCGAGAGGCCGCTCGAGTCCTGGCCGGGCGCATAAACGGTGCGGACCGGATTATTGGTGGCGACTTCGCTCCACGTCTTGCCGCCGTCGGTCGAGGCAAACACCCGCGCGCTCGACTTCCATCCGGTCGAACTGTTGTTCGTCATGCCGGAATCGAGCGAGTAATTGAAGTACAGCGTGGGCAGGTCGGCCCCCGAATAACCCGCCAGGCTGAAGGCATTGGTGATCAGCGAGCCGTAACTGCCGCCCGGCGCATTGAACGTATTAGCAATATTCGGATTGGTCAGTAGATCCTTCTGCAGGTTTGCCGTCAGGTTGCCATACTGCGGCGCGTTCGGCCCATTGCTGGGGCCGTCATCCGTGTAGTTCAACGGGTTGGAGTCCAACCCGAAATAATAGCTGGCATTGCCGTCCTGCTGGGGTCTCGCCTCAACGGTCGTTGCGCCGCCTGGCGTTTGCCAGAGGACGCCTTGCTGGAAACCATCGCCACTGGTGGTGAAGTTGGTGACGCGGCTATTGTCGGGCGTGTCATTGACGCCGTGTCCCGGCGTGGTCGCCTGCGACAGCGTCGGGTGCCAGAGATTGAAATCGATCGGCGAGATCGCGATTCCCGTCACGTTGCCGGTGAACTGGGCGCCCTGATTGTCGAGCAAAGGCACGTGGTCGACATAACTGCCGGTGGCTTGACGATTGCCCGCGTTATCCAAGGTGAATGCGTCGAACACCGGCAACGGCGAACCTTTCGCCACGGGAGTCAAGCTGAAGATGTTGTTCGAGGCGAGATCCTTGACCGAGAAAGCTGTCACGTACGATAAGCCGTCGGGTCCTGTATAGGACGCGAACATTACGTCCTGCAAGTCGCCTCCGACGCCGTCGCCATTCCAGTCGAGATTTTGCGGGCCGAGCGAGAGCCCCGTGAAATGATAGCCTCGCGCCGTGAACACGGACGAGCCGGGCAGATAAGTCAAACGGCTGCTATCCCTCGCGCTCGTGAACACGCCGCCGTTGGAGCTGACTTCCACCATGACTCCCTGGTTGAGGTCCCAGGCCATGCCGGTAACGAATCCGCCTGGGCCGGAACCGGTGGAGCCAAAGGGGGTCGTATTCAAAGTCGTCGCGAGAGCGAAATCGACGCTAAGGGTGTACTGAGGAGGACTGATGCCGGCAACCGGAGTGACTGAGGCCTGCGGCTCAATTGTGCCCGGCGGCGGCGGAGTGTAATTACCGAACGCCTGGTTAATGCCCCTCATAATATTAGTGGCGATGGTCTGGCTATCGTCGGTGTAATGGAAATAGATCGTTTCCGTCACGCCGCTGAAAGTGCTGGCAAGGCCTTGGCCCGCCGCCTCTTCGACGAGGTTGAACCTGAGAGTGCGGTTGGCGAAGTCGGTAATCGTGAAAGTGATGGTCGTACCGGGCGTTCCCGGCGCAGGGGTAGTATCTAAAAAGGCATTTCCGCCGACGCCGCTGCCGATACCGCCCACAACGACGCGGGTCGAACCAGCGCCGGTGAACATGGAACCAAAATCGGCGCCATAGGGAATCCCCGTTGTATCGACCAGGTCGGTGCCGTGGTTGTTGGAACGCAGCAGTTGCGAATAGGGGCTCCCATTCTTGGCCGACAAGTAGGAATCGTATTGTCCTACGCCAAAACGGGCGAACGCCATGGCGTCGACGGATTTAATCGTCTTATACTGGCTAATCGAATTGTCGCCCTCCGACGCGCCCGGCAACACGGAAAGCGCTGCCGTGCCGGGATCGACGAGACTGACATCGCCGGCATCGTTGTCGGTCGTGAAGTCGCTGTTATAGGCATACAAGTTGCCATCGGTTCGAATCGCGATATCCTGCACCGGACCATCGATCGGCGACATGGCGCCGACCTTCGTCTCGCCGACGCCGTTAGCGGGATCGACGGTGTAGAGAGTATTATTATTCGACGTGGACACGAACATCACGACGTCGTTGAGCGTGAACGGTCGCACGTTCTGCTGCAGATCGGTGACCGTGTTGATCGGCAAAATCGGACCGTTTTGCGGCTTGATCTGGCTGCCGCTGCCCAACTGCGCGGTGGCATCGCCGCTGGTGTAGCCGGTGTATCCGATGTGATCTTCAACGATCCGCTGATAACCGTCGACCGGTTCCAGCCGCACCAGCGGATTGCTGCTGCCGGCATTAAACGTGGCGTCCATCGCGGTGGGCAGCGTCGCGTTCGAGCTGATGGCTACGAAATAGGTGAAGGCGTTCGGGCCGTCATAACCATTGGCGCCTTGACCCGGCGGCGGATACGTGCCCGCCGGAAGCGGGTAGGTGGCGCCCGCAGCCGGGAAGTTGGCGTTGGTGAAGCCGGCCGGCATCTGCACCGAGCCAACGTACGGATCCTGGCTGCCAAACGAAGTGTGGTTCAAGTTGCTCGTGTTCGGCGACTGCGTGGGGTTGGGGTTCTGATCGGCCACGTTGGAGTCGCGCCCGCTGTAGATCAGATGCCCCCACTGATCGTAGACCGAGATCGTGGTATTCGGTCCGCCCAAACCGTCGGCATAACCGACGTGGAACACGGTGGCGAACGACTTATCGCCCGAGTTCACGCTTTGAATGGCCTGCGTCAGGTCGTAGTTCATTTCGAACTTGTACCAATCGACCTGGCCGGGATTGTTCAACGTACCGCCGGCGCTGATCGAGTTGCTGCTGCTCGTGAGCAGGTTGCCCAGGTCTTGCGCCTGCTGCAGGTTGTTCCCCTGGTTTGCGGTGTACTGCGCATTATTCACCGTCTCGGGGTTCCCATTGATATCTCGGGCCGGCGTCCCGGCGCCGGTAAAGACGTTCACAGTGTTATTGTTGCTGCCATTCGATGCAGAATCGCCCAATAGGGGCGAGGCCGACGGTTGGCCAAGGACCGTGATGCCGTTGGCGGCGAAGCTGATGTTCGCGAATCGCACGACCGAGCCGGGCGTCTGCCACGTTTCCTGCAGCCGGACCTGCAATTGGTAACTTCCGCTCGAGACGCCGTTGCTCTCCGACGGCACAGCGCCGGAAACCGTGTTCGGCATGTATGGACTCGACGTCGGCCCGCGGCTATAGACTCGCACGTAGTACGTGGTCGGCTGTCCGGAGGGATTCGGCGTGCCGGGCAGAATCAACCGCATGCCTGGATCGCGCGGATTGATCGAGGCGAAATTGCGCAGCTCGGTGGCCGGATCGATTTGCCGCTGGAACATATCGCTCTGCATCGGCGCCGCCAGATTCCCGGGCAACAATCCTTTCAGTTGTGGTCCGGACGCCAGCGGATTGCCGTTGGCGATTGCGTCCGCCTGTTCGAGCACCGCGTTGTCGCTGCGAGCCAGCACGTTGCCGTTAGCATCGACCAATTCCAAGATGCCGTCGAGCGCCTGGCTGGTGTTGCCGAGGCTCATCCAGACTTGGGTGCCGGGCTGCGCGGTGAAGCTGTAGACGTCGACGTCGTGCGGGTCGTTGTAGCTGATCGAGCCGTTCGCTTGGAAACCGAGCCGCAGGTTTTCGTCGCCGCTTTGCAAATTGGGTGCGAGGCTGCCTAAAGCCTGGGCGGTGCTAGGCGTGCCGTTGGTATTGATGCCGCCGGTGAACGACGATTCCTTTTCGCTGGTCACATCGAAGTTGGTATTGTTGGCGTACTGGTCGATCTTCAGAGTGTTCCAGTCGCCGGCCCTGCCGGTCGAAGCGCCGCCAACGGATACGCCGGCGACGTACGTATCGAACGTATTGAGCGATCCCGCCGGATTGTCGCCCGTGCTGTTCGAGTTGTCGGCCCAGCTCCGGTAGAACACGCCATTGACGAAGCTCGTGTCGTCGTAGTCGCCGAAATCGAAGCCCTGCGAGTTGCCGGTCGCCGCGTTGCTTGATCCCGTGCTTATCTGCACATTGGGGAGCCACGTCTGGCCGCCATCGGCGCTCATGCTGCCGAAGATCTGCATGCTTTGATCGGCGGCGCCGCCATTCCGGGCGTCGTACCACGTCACCGCCACGTTGCCCGTGGACTGGTCGATTGCCATCGACGGCATGATCTCGCTCTTGCCGTCGCCGAACGGATCATCGCTGACGAGGATGGGCGAGCTCCAGCTGGCTCCGTCGTTATCGGAGTAACGGACGTAGACCCGGGTTTCTACGCTGGTCAGATTGGGGCGATCCAGGTAGGAGACATAAACACGCCCGTTGTGCGGCCCGCCGCTCGAGTCGACGGCTACGTACGGCAGCGCGTGGGTGCCGCGAACGGCTTGCGGCGGAAGATTAAAGACGCGCGCCCCCACGTTCGTACCGGACACGAGTTGTTGCGGACCGAACCCTTGGCTGCCGAGTCCGTCGGGGTCGACGTTCGTAAACAGCGCTTGGGGACCGTTGAGGACGGTATTCTGTTCGTACGTCGAGATGACCTCGCCCTTCGGCCCGACCGCGATCGTTCCATAACTGAAGCCGACCGGGCTTACGACTTCTTTCGGACCAAACGCACCGACCTGGTCGAAGCCCGTCACCGGAGCTCCGAACGCCACGACTTGCGCCGCGCCGCCATTGCTGTTGTGGTCCGTCGTTTGCACCCAAACGCTGCCGGCCGCCGCCGAACCGCCGGGCCCGGCTGCGATGATCATGTAATCGGTGTCACCCGCCAACACCGTGCGGACGTCCTTGAACGTTTTGCCGCCGTCGCTGCTGCGAGCGAAAATGGTGGCCGGCGGATTGCCGCTGGCATTGGGGGCCCCGAACTCGGTCACAAACAGGTTTCCGAACTTGTCGAATACCGCATGCACGTCACCCGCGCTTGGCCCCAGCGCGCTCATGTCGCTATTGACCCAGGTCACGCCTCCATCCAGGCTGTAACGACCCAAGCCGACGCCGCCGCCGAACCCGGCATTGGCCGTGGCAGCGGTATTCGACTCGAACATGTTCAGCGGATTGGTGGGATTTACGGCGAACGTCGTTTCCTGGTCATTCCCCACAGACTTCGTGGTATTGATGTTGGGTCCGACGACGAGCGAAACGCCGCTGGCGGTGCTATTTTGCGGCTGCCCTTCGGGCGTCAGCCCGGCCCCGACCGTTGAATCGCTGAGCGAAGTAAACACCACCGGATGTCCCGGTTGCCCAATCACTTCCAATGCCCCGCCAATGCGGTTGCTGATGTCCGACGGAACTCCACTGGCGGTCAAGCCGCTTGTGCCGCCGCGGAGCTTCACCACCAGGCTTTGCGTGGGGGTGCTTTCCAGCCGGATCGTCGTGCCATTGAGGGCCGTGATCTGATCGGCGGACGAGCCGGGACTTGAGGCCAACACGTGGACGATGTCAGTATCATCCCACACCGAATTGGTGGCCAAGGTGCCGCCGCGAATCAACATGCCGTTGATGGAATTCGTGCCCAGCGCGTTTTCACGCACCAGCGGCCCATAATTGTCGTTGAATTGGGAGAATGCATCGATCGAACCGGTGCTTCGCCCCCAGTCTGGCGTGATGGTCGCGGTCAGCGAATTAGCGCTCATGCTAATCGCCGCCGCGGTACTGTTATTCTGAATCACATTGTTCACGATGACCGGCTGCGCTCCTTGCACATAGATCACCGCCGAATCGTTCAGACCGCGCCCATTGCGGCCGGCCTGCGCGCTATCCCAACCGCTGCCGTTATTCGAGAGGGTGCTGTTCGTGATGCGCACCTGGGCCTGGTGAATTTCCAAGGCATTAAAGTTGGCCGTGCCGCCTTCGATCGGCACCGATCCGCCGGCATAGCTGATCAGCCCGTAGTCGATGCTGCCGGTCGACGTCGGCCAGAAGTAAATGCCGCCCCAATTTCCGGCCGCCGGCGGCTTCGGACTCTGCTCGTCGGCATTGGCGAAGAACGTGCCGCCGGCGCCGACCGTGTCGTCGTATAGCGAGGTGAATACCACCTGGTGATTCTGGTCGCCTTCCGCCACCAGATTGGCGCCAGGACCAACTTCGATTCTGGCGCTAGAGAGCTTGACGATCACGCCCGGATCGATCTGCAACCGCGCCGAGGGGCGGCCGACGGGCCCCATCGGGCCGCCCGGCTCTCCGGTGAGCACGAGGTTTTCTTCGATCACATACGTAATATCGGTTTCGTGGAACCGAGCGGTCACGTCGAGCGTATCGAGCGATTGTCCCGCGTTGGTGTTGATGCGGACGAAGAGACCGTTGATCTTGTTTTCCAGCACCGTTTGGCCTTGCGCAAGCGCCGGCTGACCCGTGCCGGCAGGCGCCAGCGCGTCTAAATCATTCAAGGTGCCCGGACCCGGGCCCGGCGGGGGCGCAATTTGCACCGGCACAGAATTCAACGGCACCGTCAATTCCGTCGTGCCCAGCGTCGTCGCCACGCCGGCCACCTGGGTCGGCCCAGGAACGGGCGGATAGGAGAAGCTGGGCGGCGCATTCGAAAGCAGAATTACCTGACCCGATCCGGCAGGGCCAAGCTGCGCTTGCACATTGAAGCCGGGAACAAACAGGGAATTCGCCGGGTTGCTGGCCGCGTTGATGGCGGTGACCATGGCCTGAGCGAGCTGATCAAGCGTGGCTCCGGTGGCAAATGCAACCGGATGATAGCCTGCCGAAGTCGCGCTGTTATTGTCGAACTCAAAGCCTACGTTGCCGATCACGAATTGCTGCCCGTCCTGAATCAGCGTGGACGAGAGCACGGTAATCGTTTGCGGCTGACGCACCGCCAGAGTGTTGCCGTGTACGTCGGGACCCAGACGAGCGTAATCGGTGGCGTAGAAGTTGTTCCGTAGCTCGATCGGCAGAGTATCCGAACCCAAAGTGAATGCATTGGCGCGGACCACGACGCCTTGATCGCTGAATGTCGTCGTCGCGCCATTGCTGACGACGCCTACCAACACGTCCTCCTGGCCGGTGGCCAATCCTCGATAAATCTTGTAGCCCGTGGCGCCGGCCACCGCATTCCAGGAAAGATTGATCGTCCCTTGGCCGCCTGCGACGCTCGCTGATTTCTCGTTGCTGGCTTTGGTTTCGCCTTGCGCGTCGGTCGCCGTGACGACGTAAAAATAGGCGCCTGCCGGCAAACTGCCGCCCGCCGCAGCGCTCGCGGCATTCTGTGTCGGCGGGCCAACGAGGGCCGAGGTATTCGTTGCCGGCGGAAAATTGCGAAATACGTTCGCATAATTCGACGGTTCCGGATGCGGCACGACCGAGTCCGCATTTTCGAAGACCACGATGTTGGCGTTGGAATTGGCAGAAACGCCGAGCCCGGCCGCACTAATCGTCGTACCGGTTACTTGCGCCACCTGATTGGCCGTGTAGCCCGGCGCAAACGGAACCGGAATGCCCTTGTGCAGCGCCTGACCGATATTCATCTCGGGCGCTTTGGTGATATCTACGGCGGGCACGATGCCCGCGAGGCCGATGATCCGCACCTGATTGAATGTCAGCAAAGAGGCATAAGCAGGCTGCGGGTTGGCAAAAGCCGCGGGAACGTTTTGCGTGATCGCCTCCAGGTTGGCCAGGCCTGAAACGGCGACCGTGCTGTTAACGGCCGCGGCGATCTTATCGGCCACAACCTGCGGCGTATCGAGCGAGCTGATCAGAATCGCAACTTGATTCTGTTGCAGCGTACCGGGGTTGCCGTCGACGAAGAACATAAACTGTTTAGTCTGCGAGCCGTCATTGATCGTGAACGAGTCGCCATTGACGATCGGATTGCCGGCTTGCTGGGGTCCGGCCACTCCGCCCGGTCGCGGAATGGTGATCGTGCTGCCCTGATCGTACTCGAACAACTGGCCATTGACCGTAAAGCCATCGCCATCGGCAAGCTGATTGCCCGGCTTGGCCACGACGGAAAGAGGCGTGAGCAACGATAACTTAAGCGGAGCCGTGCCCGGCGCCGAAAGATTGACGTCGCTCGTGTTCATCAGGTCGACGCGCGCTGCGCCGCCCGTATCGGTCACCGCTTCCGCATAGATCAAGGCCCCCGTTCCGCCATCGAGCTGTGCGCCATCGATTGCTGCGGCGAGCGACTGTGCCATCTGCGATGGCGTGAAGCCGGGTTGGAAGTAGACGGCCACGGCGTTGGGCGTGATCGGCATCGGCGTTGCGAAGGGGAGATACTGCAAGATGCCCAAGCTGGCCAAATGAGTGTTGACCGAATAAGCGTTGTTGTGACCTGAGATGCTCGCAATGCTGACAATTGCGGTGCTCGCCGTGGCATCGTGGAAATCAAGCCCGCTGTAGGAGGCGATCGGACCGCCGTCCGGCGCCAGCTTGCCGGCCGCCACGGCGGCATTGATGGCCTGCGCCATCTCCTGCTCCAGCGTGCCAGCCGAATCGGTGGCGCCGTAGTACACGGGCCAGTTGTTGTCGCCCGGCGGAATCTGCTGACCGTTGGGGGTAAATTCGAACGTCAGGCTGCTTGCGCCGTGCGTAATGGTAAAGCGGTGCAGGCTGCTGATTGCCCTGCCGTACATGATCGGACCGCCGACGAACGACGGCATTTGTCCGTTGTCGCTGAAAGTCGTCCCGGCGACGGTGGCGATCAGGAAGTTTTCGCCCCCCGGCGCGCCGCCGCGATAAATCTTGTAAGCGACGGCGCCAGGCACGGCCGACCACGACAAATTGATCTGCTGGTTGCCGCCCGCTGTGATGGTTTGGAACAGCTCGTTGCTGGCGGTCGTCTCGCCGGTGGCGTTGATCGCCGTAACGACGTAATAGTAGCTTCCAGGCGATAGGACGCCGCCGGGCGAAGTGGACGTAAACTGCGCCGTAGGCGCCGACAACCCGTTCGTCGTATTCACCGCCGGCGGCAGGGCCACCGCAGGATTCTGACCGTTGTCGCTGAAACTCGTGCCGCTCAATGAGGCCACGAGCGTGTCTTCGCCGCCCGCTGCCACGCCGCGGTAGACTTTATAGCTGGTGGCGCCAGCCACCGACGCCCAGGAAAGATTGAGCGTCTGGTTGGCGCCGACAACTGTGAAGCTTCGCTCGAGGCCCGCCAGCGTCTCGCCTGCAGGGCCCACGGCCGTGACATAGTAATAATAAGTCCCCGCCGACAGGACGCCGCCGGCCGAAGCGGTGATCGGTTGCAGCGTCGGACCAGAGACATTCCAGGTTCCCAACGGGGCCTTCGCGAACGCGCCGGTCGCCTGAGCGGCGTCAATGGCGGCGGCGATGGCCCGGCCCAGGACTTCGGTCGAGTCGACCGCGGTGTAATTGATCGGCCAATTGCCGTCGATGACGGCGCGGCCATTGAGTGCGAACTCAAACGTCACCTTGGCGCCGGAGGCGCCGTACGTGATGGCGAAGGTATCGCCGTCGACGATGTTCTGGCCGCTGGCCGCGTTGAGCTTGAGTGCATCCCCCGAGAAGAACTGGAACACGGTGCCCTTCACGGTGAGCGTCTGCCCGGCAAGGTTTGCCTGGGCGCCGCTGAATGGCACTTGCAAAGCCACTGCGGAATTCATGGCGACGTTCGTGATCGTCACCTGATTGCCGGTGACTGCCGCCTGCACCAGCGAGGCGGTCTGCGCCGTCTGCGATCCGGACCCTTGAACCAGCGCCGGCTGCCCTAACTGCGCGCCGTTGATGGCGGCGGCAATCCTTGACGCCAGTTGGACCGGCGTATCGATTGGCAGCGGGCTGGGGTCATTGAACGGCGTACCGTAATAGCCAATCGCAATGTCGCCCGGCAGCACGCCGATGGTGGCGGGGCTATTGAGGTTGTCAAACTCGAACGTCGTACCGTGGATCTGAAACGTCTGACCGTCGACGATCTTGTCGCCGGACGGAGCCAGCAGCGTAATGTCCTGGCCGAAGTGCGTTTCTTCGAAGCTGTTCGGGGTGGCCGAAATGGGTGCGTCGGCGCTGTCGACGATGATGTTGTTGGTGATCGTCGGCCGCGAAGTCTGGAGCGTGATGGAGTCAAAGGCAGTCGGCGTGCCATTGACAGTCACTTGGCCGCCGCCATAACGGAGCGTCGCCTCGTCGACGTAGTTCAAAAAGATGCCCAGCGGCTCCAGGTCGGAGTCATTGCGGAACACGATGCCGCCCCAGTCGCCGCGCGCCGGGGCCGTTGGCGGCGATGCGGTTGCGCCGCCCACCGAGTTGTCGTTGAACGACGTAAAGATGACCTGATTGGTCGGAGTTCCAAGCACCTGCAAGGCGCCTTCGCTGCGGTCGAGGTTTTGCGCCGAGCTGCCCACGTCGATCACCGAGTGGAACATTTTGAACTCAGCGCCCGGATCGACCATCACCGTCACGCCCTTAGGCACGTTGAAGGTCGAGCCATCGGCGAGCGCCGGAGGATTCTGGCTGGAGAAGTCGGTGTTGAGGCCGATCTGATAAGCGACGTCGGTATACAGCGCGGGCGCGGGCGTGCTGAATCCCGCCGGATTGAACGACGTAGGATTCTGCGCAATCACATTGGGATTAACCGCCAGCCGCGACTGTCCCTCGGTCAGATAGAGGAATTGATAAGTGCCGTTCGTCTGGTAGCCCGGGTCGCCGGGACCGATCAAGATCGGCTGCCCGCTATACGTCGGCAAAGCGGCTTGCGCGGGCGTCACGGCGATGCCCGAACCGAGGATTTTCGCTTCGGTTTTCGCAGCCAGATTCGCGGCATTGTCGGTCAAGTAGAACGGAATTAGCGTGGCGCCCGCTTGGACTGGCGAGACGGCAATGCCGCTGCTTGCGGGCTGCAACAAGTTTGCAATGCCGGTAACGCTGGTATTGCCATCCCCGCCAATCGCGACAACCGCATTGCCGCCGACTTCGACACCTGCATACGAAGCGACGATTGGGACCGATGTACTGCCGAACTTGCCCGAGCTGACGGCCAGGTTGATGGCCTGCGCAATTTCCTGCGCCAGTACGGCCTGCGAGTCGCTCGTGGCGTAATGGATGCCAATCCAATTTGGGTTGACGGGCGAGCCGGACAGCAGGAATTGGAAAGTAACGGTGCGGCTGCCTTCGGTGACTGTGAACGTCGATTGATTTGGAATCGCCGCGCCATTCGTCGCCGTGACCACAAGCGACCACCCGGCGGCCTGGAAGAAGCTGCCCGTGCCGCCGCGCCGCAGGATCAACGGACTCCCGCTCGCAGCCTGGAGAGCCGTCGGAATTCCGTAGGCGGTATTGCCGTCGGTGTGGCTCATCGCGATGTAGTACTTGCCGTCGGCGGCGAGCACGCCTGGGAAGGAGGCCGAAATCGCCGTGGATGCCCCGAGTTTTCCGGCAATGACGGCGGCATTGATGGCGTTGACAATTTTCTGAGCCAGCGCTTGCGGCGTGTCGGTCGTGAGATAGCTCAGCGGCGTATTGGTATCGCCGACGGGCAGCTGGCCCGTGCGAGTGAACTCGAACGTGACCTTGTTCGTTCCTTCGCTGATCGAGAAGGTCGTGCCACTGGGAATCGCAGAACCGCTGGCGGCTGCGATTTCAATGGCGTCGCTGCTTCCCGTCTGCTGACCCAAGATCGGCATCTGGAAGTATTGAAAGGTCTGGCTCGCCGCGCCCGCACTGATGGCGAATGCCTGGCCGGCGGCGATTGCCGTGGCCGGCGTGGGCTGGTTGATGATGCCAAGTTGGGCGCCGCCATTGCCCTCGATGCGCAGATTCGTGCCCGGCGTCAGATTGGCGGAGGCCAGCGCCGCCTGCAGCCCGCCGTTCGACGTCGTATATGGATTGTCGAGCGAACCTAACGGGCCGGACACATTGCTCGGGTTGACCGGAGTCTTGTCGACGTAAATAGTCGGTCCGACGTTGAACCAGAAATTGTAGGTTCCGCCCGGCGCTCCGTTGGCGTCTCCGTCGAGCGGTTGCGGCGAGTCCTGGCCGAGCGCATTCAGCCCCTGCCCCGCCGTAGTTACCGCACTGACGAGGCTGTTATAGGTGGACGGATCGGCCTGGAAATTGAGCCGCAGCTGGTACATGCCGTCGGTCGTTCCGCCCCAGCCGCTGTCGTGCACGTTGGGGTCGAACTGCGTATTGCCCGCGCTCGAAACGGCGATGTAATACACGCCCGGTTGCAAGGCCATCTGGATGAAGGAGTCGCGGCCGAAATAATCGTCGTTGCGCGACACCAGATTGCGTTGGGTCGACTGCGTGAACTCGGCCACTTGGGTCAAATCAAGCGTCAATGAACCTTGCAGCTGAACCTGCGTCAACTCCGCCGTGGCGGAGACATTCAGCACGCCGAGATCGACCGCGCTGGTCGAAGCCGTCACGGAGCCGTTGGTGAAGCCGAATGTCACATGGTTGTTGAGTTGCGTTGCGCTGCCGGCGCCAAACGCCGCATTCACGGCGTTGGCGATGTCGGCGGCGATTTGCGATTGAGAATCGCCCGCGTTGAACTGAATCGCAATGATGCCGGGCGCCGAGGCGACGCCCGTGCTATCCAACTCGAAGGTCTTCGAGACCAGCCCATTGCTGACCGTAAACTGCTCCTTGCCGTTCTGATTCGCCGCAGCGGGACTGCCCAAGACGTCGAGCACCGGGCTATTGATCGCCGAGGCGATGGCCACCGCCAGATCGTGCTGCGAATTGGCCGGAGCATAGCGGATCATCACCGCGCCAGGGTGTTGCAGCGTCTGGGAGCCGGTGATCGTCAAGCCGCTGTTGCCCGCGGAAAACTGAGCTGCCGGGGTGGGGGCGTCCCCGCCAATGTTAATCACGCCCACTCCGCTGTAGGTGGCAAGAATCGGCGGGTGTCCGCCGCCCAATCCTTTGTTCTTCACCGCGAAGTTGATGGCATTGACGACGGCGGCGGATACCAGATTGACGGCATCGCCCGTGTTGTAGGCGATCGCCACATTGCCATCGGTCACAGCTCTGCCGTCCGCCGCAAACTCGAACGTGACGGTCGTCGCGCCTTCCGACAAAGTGAACGTCGCGCCATCCGTCGGCGGCGAATTCGGCATGACCAGCGAGTAGCCGCTATTGAACTCGAAGGTCCGCGTCAGCTGAGCGCCCGACGGCGTTGTTGAAGTGATGCTGAAGATCTGCCCTTCAAGTGCGGTCGCTGTCGTGGGCGAAACCGCCTCACCGCCGGCCGTGGGAACGCCTAACAGCGTCACCTCATTATAGAGCGACAGCACCGTATTGAGCTGGCTGGTCGGGGTCAATCGCTGAGCCAACGTCTCGGCGTTTAGCGTGCCTGACTGGGTAACCGAAAACTTGTAAAGGTTGACGTCCTTGCTGTCTGTCCGATACAGGAACTGCAGGCTATTGACGTCGGAAGGGCCAGGAAAGTTTTCCGTCGTATTGGCTGGTGTATTGGGGCCGGTTGCTCCTGAGCTCAGATCGGGCGGCGGCACAGTCGGATCGACGTTGCCGTCCGGGCCCATGATGCTGCCTGGATCGGTGTAGTTGGTCGCCAGGCCCAGCGCATGGCCAATCTCGGCCATCGCCACGCGGAAGAAGCTGCCGCCGTAACCGCTCGTTCCCCAATTGACGTTGCCGTTGACCACGACCACCGGGCCGCCGTTGGAAGTCGACGTCGGTCCCTCGGCGCCGTTGAGCGCCGTTGTTTGCGCTTCGGGGTCGACCGCGTGAATATCGCCGGTGGCAATCGTGATGCCTTTGTTCGCGGTTTCGACGAAGTTGACGCCCGAGTAGTAGGAAAACAGCCCGAGAATCTCTCGCACGGTTTGTTTCTGCGCCGCCGTGATTGCGTTGGAAAGCAGGTTGCCGTGGATATCGGTGCCGTAAGTCGTCTGAAAGTTGTAAGGGATGGTGACGACCCCGCCCGGCGAAATATCGTTTACATCGATGATATGGTTCTGGATGCCTTCGCTTGCCACCCAAGCGGCGAGCGTACTCAAGGCCCCGCTGGCCAAGTCCAGGCTGCCGGCAGCGATCGGCTGTTCGATGTTCTGCTGGTTCGTGCCGTTGTTGCCGCCGGTGAAAGTTAATCCCGGATTGGCCGGCAATGGCGAAATCGTGGAGTCGAAGATCAACGTCTGGCCATTATTCAACGTGCCAGTGAGCATCGACGTGGTGAATGTGTCACCGGGTCCGGCGCCGGTGGGCGTGGCCGGATTATTGGGATCGGCAGGCACTTGCACCGCCAACGGCGATTGCTGCGGCAAGTCATTGTTGCCGATTCGCAGCCTGAGCGATTCGTTCGGCAAACCGTCCTGAGCGACGAACTGCTGGAGGTTGGTAATGGAACCAGCAAGGGGCGTGTAGCCCGCAGGCGCAATGGTCGGGTTATCGCTGGTAAACAGCAATTTGACTTCGTTGCTGCCAGGCACATACGTGGCGCTGGTCGGAGTGACGATAATGTCGTCGGCCGTGGTCGAAGTGTTCTTGGTGCGTACGAGTTGATACAGTGCGGGATTCGACGCCGAAATCGGATCGAGCGGCTCATTGAAGTAAACGTCGACTTCATTGAGAACTTGACTGCGCGGCATGAACTGGCCTGGATGGGCCGTGTCCGGCAGAGCCGGGGCGATCGGCTGAGGCACCACGCTCAAAACTTGCGGCGCCAAGTCGAGCCGAAATTGCTGGTTGTAATTGATGCCCCCGTTGAACGCCTGCCCCTGGCTGTTCTTGAGTGCATTGGGGCCCGAGCCGATGAGGATCACGTCGTAGAGATCGGCGGGCAGAGGCGAACTGAATCGCATGACCACTTCGTTCTGCTGAGCCGCAACCGCCAGCGAGCCGGGAAAGATGGCCACGTCATTGCTATTGCCGAAGACGCCGTCGCCGCCGCTGCGGACGAGTTCGATCCCGCCCAGCGAACTGCTGTTGATTTGTTGATTCTGGTCAAAGCGGAAGGTCAGTTGCTGCGGAGCGGAATTCAGCGTCTCGCCGGGCAGCAGCAAACCGCCATTGTCCGGGATGATCGAGATCAATTGCGGACCGGAAGTGAGCAAGTGCCGCTCTTCCAATTGCTCCAACTGCGTCTCTCGTCGCTGCCGGCCGGCGCGACGCTCGGCCAGTTTGCGCTTTACCCTGCGCGATCGCTCGGGTGCAAGGGAGTCGTAGAAGTGAGGCCTCGAACGCCAGATCCCCATGAAACATTTCTCCTAGTGATAACCGTCTTGCAAAAAGATTTGCCAGAAGGTTTCAAAAATACAGCCGCGGGCCATTGAAAGAGGCCACCAGCGGCGATGGAAGGCTAGATAATTGGAGCAAGTTCAACCATTCTGCTTAACGACTACAACCGACGCAAGGAATCTGCTGGCCGCCCACGCAAGGAATCCGCCGCATTTCCGTCCGCCAACCATTCGCCCGCGTTTTCACGAGGAAGAAACGCTTGCGTGACGCCAGCTTGGAAACATGCCCGAGCGTCGTTGCGTTTGGCGGTCAGTGCGGCAGTGGATGATGCGGTTTGAGTCCAACGACGGGCCAGGCAGACGAAGTCTTGCAGCGTTCCTTTTCCCCAGACTGGCTCGCAGCCGCGGAATCCGTCAGCCTTCCCTGATGGCTGACGGCGCCTTCCTGGCGATCCAGAAGCTCTTAAACGGCCTTGGATTGAAGAACCGGGCGCTCAGGCTGCGACAAGGAAAAAGTGAACCTTCATGGCTCCATTAAATCTCGGGGCGCCGCCAAGTCAAGGAAAAAGCAGCTCGAATCGCGATCGAAGAATCTCTCGATAATTTCAGGGTTTTGCGCGAGCGCAAGCTGGCTTGTCGCGTCGCCCCGGGCGGCCAGCGACAACGCGCTTTTTCCTTGACTTGGCTGTGGAACCGGATTTGAATAGAGTTCTATCTCGATTCCACTTCTCCTGAGGATTGTCTATGCAACCTGGCCAGGGTTGCTGGATGCCGGTCCTACCCGCGCCATGACGGCGATGCAGTCGCCGGCGGCTGTGGACGAGATGAAAGACTGCAATTGCCCTTAGGTGGCGGGCATTCGCGGCCTGCACTCGCCCGGAACCGATGATGCCGGCGGACGCGTCAACAGAGGTGGTGGTCACATCTTAAGGCCGGTCATCGCGGCCGATCGAATTTCAGTTATCGAGGTCACTGGCGAAATATGCCCATACTCCGCGAGCTCGCACAACGTTGGTTTGCTACTGGGAATGCACGTCCGCAAGGACGCCGGACTGATCGCTTCGAACGCCGGCGTCTGGGCCGAATCTGCACCGTCGAATCGCTCGAGGAGCGGCAATTGCTTACCTGGGCGGCGACGGCGGCCAACAATCTATTGACGATTTCGGAAGTCGGCACGGCGGGCGCCCAAGGCGACACGGGAGTCTTGAAGGTCGACCAGAATGGCGAAATCCTGCTCGATCCCAACGGCGGCGGCGTCTTCCAGGATACCGGCCTGAATATGTCGGCATTGGCCGGCCCAATCCAGATCAATGCCGGGTCGCTGGTGAATTCCAATTTCATCATTGACAACCGCGACGGAGCATTCTTTGAAGCGACCGGGTTCACTCCTTCGCAAGTGACTCCGACTTTCCAATACGACGGCGGCACGGCCGTAATCAACGGCGGCCTGGGCCCGCAGCAGAACAGCAGTCTAACCGTGCTTGGTCAGGCAGGCGTCGCCGACACGTTCTCCATTAGCGGGGCGAGCGAAAACTTCGGCGTGCAAGGCCAGTTCCAAGGCCAGACGGGGCTTTTGACCCTGATGCAACCGCCTGCAATTTCGGGAATCCAGAATACGATGCTTGTCGGCTATGCCCACGTCACTGGCGGGCTGAATCTCGATGGCATCGACGGCGCCAGCGGCGCCGATACGCTCACAATCACTGGCGCCAAGGGCGATAACTGGACGATTACGGGCAACACCATTCAAGGGCCAATTACGCCGCCCACGCCGCCATTGCCCCCCGGAGTGCAAGCGCCGCAGCCTGGGACCGTGGGTGATATTACGATTGGCAACTTGTCCCAATTTACCCTTACGGCCCCCAGCAATAGTGCCGCCGTGCCGACCAAGGTCACCGTCAACAACACGGTGATCCCGACGTTCATCAACGGCATGGATTCCGTGAACGTCAATCTCGATCAGCCGCTGTCTGCACCGGTGATCGTCAACGGTTTGAGCGGCACGACGGCCACTGCCGTGCTCAACATCAATGGCAGTTCCGGGGACGATGCCTTTTATGTCAATGGCAATCCCAATGCGCAGGGCTACCAGAGCGTCTCGCTGGATGCCAATTCCGCCGATCGAATCCAATATGGCGGCCAATTCACGCACCTTGGGTCCGATATCAATTTTCTGGCCGGCACCGTCAAGGGTTTGAACGTTGCGGGGATGGGCGGAAATAACTCCTTCACGCTGCAAGTTCCCCCCACGCTGCTTAATGCCGTCAGTGCCACGCTTCCCGCCACGGTCGCTTTTTATGGCGGCGCCGGACCGAACCGTCCGAACAACCTGCCCCCGGTCACGGTTGGCCAAAACCTGCTGCGCGTGTTCGGCAATGCGCCGGCTCAGAACACGACAGGCTCCGACACGATTTCGGTGGGCGACGTGCCTACGACGGGAACTAGCACGGCCGGCATCCAGATGTCGCAAATCCAAGGCTTGGTCATCTACGGCAATGGCGGCAATGACAGCCTGACTAATGCTTCCAAGGGCACTCCGCTGCAAGGCATCCCGGCCGTCCCCGGCATGCTGATTGGCGGCGACGGGAATGACACGCTCGTCGGCGGCGCGGGCGGAGACGTCCTATTGGGCGGTGCAGGCATGAACAACCTGGATGGCAGTGCCGCATTGGCGAATGCGACCAACTACTTGTTCGCGCACCAGGACCAGAACGGCAACATTTACGATCCCTATTTGCAGGCGCCGACCGTAGCCGGAGTTAACGGCGACTTGTCAACGATCGCCACCGGCAAAGGCAAAGACGTTGTCGTAACCGGAGCGCGACAGCCGCTGACTTTCGGAGATCCGGGAGATATCGACAACTTCAAAGCAACCGCGGCGACGAGCGCTAACCTGGTACAGATCGCGACGGTGGATCCGCAGAATCCCACGAGTTCCTTATATCAAGTGACGCCGGCGCTGCAGGCTCTCGAGAATGCTTTCGGCGTCAGCACAGGACAGTTTCCTGCCAACCAGGCGGCGTTGCTCGAGTTCGGCGGGAACCGCAACCTGAGGTCGCAGTTCGCCACGTTTGCCGCCTTTACGGGACGGGCGTACAACGACTTCCTGCCCGACCGCAAGACCAGCTTCGGCAGTTCTGGCGTCGTGAGCAGCGGTGAAATCAACTACTGGGTCGGCCAGGCGGCGCAAGGCCTGACGGTGCAACAGATGCAAGCCCAGTTGCTGGCATCTGACGAACTGAGACAGACGCTGCGGCTCAGCGACTCCTGGGTGCGCAGCCTGTTCGAAACCGTATTGCATCGCGAGCCGACACCCACAGAAATCAATACTTATCTGGCGCCCCTGATCGGCAATGACACGAATGCTTTGCGCTACCAACTGGCTCTGCAACTGCTCACGAGCCAGAATGGCACGCTCTCTGAAATCAACCAGATGTACCAGAATCTGGTGCCGAATGGCTCGCCGAGCCAGGCCGACTCGCTGGCAATTCAGGCCGACTTGGCCTCCGGCATGCGGATGGAACAGGTCGCTCAACTCATCTCAGCGAGCAACGGCAACTACTACAATTACGTGGTTACTCACAATGCCGGCGAGGTGGGCTTCATTGGCGGAGTTTACCAAAGCGTGCTCGGTCGGCCTGCCAGTAACAATGACATTTCTTTCTGGATCAATGTGCATGCGAACTTCGGCGTGAGCAATGAGCAGATCGCCGAAACAATCCTGGCTTCGCCCGAACATCGCGCCCAGATTTTGCAGGGCTACTACCAGGCGTACTTGCACCGCAGTCTCGACCCGTCGGGCTTGAACTTCTGGCTGAACGCGATGGCGGCGGGCATGACGGAAGATCAAGTGTTGTCGGCCATTGTCGGCTCGAACGAATACTTTGTGAGCAATGGGGCGACTTCGGACTCATTCGTGAGAGCCATCTATCGCGACGTGCTGCACCGTACGACGCCCCCCTCGCAGCCCGAAATTGACTACTGGATTGCCGTGCTGGCGGCCTCCACTCGCGGTCCGGCGCAAGCCCGGGCCGACGTTGTACTCGGATTCGCTGCGAGTGATGAATATCGCTCAATGCTGATCAACGACTGGTACCAAGCCTATCTGGGCCGGCCAGCGACATCGAGCGAGATTATCAACTCGCTGCAGCTGTTCCACTTAGGCGCGAGCCAGAATGCGATCCAGGCGCAGATTCTGTTAAACCGGCCGACCGCTTAGCAGACCGCACGTGAATGCCGATTCGCGGCGCGCTCCGCATCTGCGCTGAGTCGCGGGATGACACGGCTCGGCAAGCGCGCTGCCGGCGTTCATCCGTGGCATGGCTGAGACGCAAGCGCGCCCGCAGCAGTGCGTACTTTCCGTAAGCGGTCGGTGCAATCCGCCTATGCGAGGCGGCTCGCGAGCGCCGGAGGAACGCTGGAATTACTTGACAGGTCGCCAACCATCGCGAAGCAGTTGGCGCAGGGCGCCGCGGGAGACTCCGGGCCCAAGCGTCTTGGCCGCACGATCGCAGTGCCGGCCGCCATCTCCCTCACCTGCCCAAGGACGCGCCCTCCTGACGCAGGTGTAGGGGGCAACATCGTCGGAGAGTTTAAATCCCGTCGCTCCGATTTGCTCTACAAACGGCTTGCCGCAATTCATAGTGGCAA
>JAICIG010000082.1 GCA_025924495.1 Pirellulales bacterium
AGTTCGGTCTGCCAGAGCGCGGTTCCCTGTTTCGCATCGTGCGCCACGAGCCATTGCTTGCCCTCGCGCTGAACCAGCGTCACCATCCGTCCGTCTTGGATCGCCAAGCCCGACATCCCTACGCCGCCGGCGACTCTCCAAACTTCTTTAGGCCCGTTCTCCGGCCAGCGATCGATCAGACCTGTTTCCGCCGAGATGCCATTGCGGTTCGGCCCGAGGAATTGCGGCCACTGGCCGGCAGCGCCGCTTTTCTTGGCGGGCTCCGCGCTTTGAACTGCGGCACAGGAGATGGAACTTGTCAGCAGCAGAAAAAGACAAAACCGCAAGGCACTGTGTTTATCGCCGCGCCGCATCCAGGTCCGCATCCATCGCTCCATCGCAGTCATCCTTGTTGCTTGAGAGAACAGAAAGCCATCGAAGGCAATCGGCACTAATCTTGTGAGACCAGCAGAATCATGACATCGCCCACGACCGCCAGCAAGCGCCGGACGTGCTTGCCGGCAGAAATGCTCGTATCGCTTGCAGCGGCCGGGTCAGTGAAAGTGTGAAAGGGGACGACAGGTCCAATTGCAGACTTGGCGGAAGGAGCGCAACGGCAGTGCGAGGCCGAGCTCGGAGCCGTTAGGCGCGGCGAGCATTGGGCAACGGTATGGCCGCGATGTCTAGGTGCGCAGCCGCAGAGCTTGGCATTCGATTAACGCTCCGCTTTTGCGCTCGGTCAGGAAAACAGGGGCCCAATGGCTGAACAATTAGACCAGTCCCCTTTATCTGGCCCGGATAAAATAATTTCCCAATCCCCAGCGCGGGATTTCACTGGCCAGGCTTTTTCCTGTTTGCCACCAGCTTTAGCTGGTGGGATTCGAGCAAGAACATCTGTTGTCTTCAGTCGGCTTTAGCCGACGTGGGCATGCCTTCAGGCGCTGGCCAGCGGCATGTCATTATCATCATCTTGTGGAAGACATGACTCGACATGGACTGCGCCCTTTTCAAGTGGAAGCCGGCTAAAGCCGGCTGCACGACGGTTAATAAAATGGCTCTCTTACCACTAACTAAAGCTAGTGGCAAGCAGATCCGCTCGTTCATCGTCAGATCTCTTTGCCGGTCGCCTTTTTGCGCACCAAGCAACAATAACTCCCTATGCACAACGACTCGAATCTCTGGTAGAAAATCATCGAGCGACGATTTCTCCCCAGTTTAGGAGGTTGTTTAATCCTCGGTCCCAATTGTTCGATCAGCCAGGTGCGTCATTCTTCGGCTGGCCGCGAGGGCGAAGCGTTACCTCGAGATCAAACCTCGTTGCGGTGGAGTGCACCCAGGCTGCGTCGACGATCGGCCGCGTTGGACGCTGCGAAGGGCGCCGCGCGTCGCGCACGATCTGGTAGAAGTGTTCTTCTCTTTCATTAGATGAGAAGTTGCCGGATGGGGTCACCGGGGCAGACGACGAGCGGGCGGCCTTGCTGGTCTTCGAGCGCGAGGTGGGGAGGAACGCCGAGGCAATGATAGGCGGTGGCGACGAGATCGACCGGCGCGACGGCGTTGGAGGCGGGATAGGCAGCGTGACGATCGGATGAACCGTAGACTTGCCCGCCGCGAATGCCGCCGCCCGCCAGCACGGCACTGAAGCAGCCGGGCCAGTGATCGCGGCCGTCACTGCCAGCGCCGGCATCGCTATTGCGTTGGCCTACGCGCGGCGTGCGGCCGAACTCGCCCGTCCAGACTACCAGCGTTTCGTCGAGTAATCCGCGCTCGCTGAGATCGTCGAGTAGCGCGGAAAACGCCTGGTCGGCCGGCGGCATCAAGCGCTCGCGGAGATCGATGAAGTTGCGGCTGTGCGTGTCCCAATAGACGCTGACGTTCTTGATGCCTTCGCTGGGCCAGAACACCGTGACCAGCGGCACGCCGCGTTCGACGAGCCGGCGCGCTTGCAACACGCTCTGGCCATGCGGATGGCGGCCATAGCGATCGCGCAGTGCAGCAGGCTCTTGTTCAAGATCAAAGGCGCTGCCGCCCGCCGCCGAACTCAAGAGCTCGAAGGCGCGGCGATAATAGTCATCCATCGTCGCCAACGAAAGGTTGGCTGCCTGTGCTTCTAATTGTCGATTGACGCCGGCCAACAGCGCGCGGCGATTATCCAACCGCGACGCGTTGACTTCCGGCGGCAGCAAGAAGTCTCCCACGCGATAGCCAGCATGGCTCGGGTCGGCGTCGATGGTCAACGGTCCCGCGCTTTGTCCCAGCCATCCGGCGAACTGGCCGTGGCTCTGCTCGACGAACCGCGGCACGTCGTTTTCCTGGTGCGGTTTGGGCCGCATGGAAACGAACGCCGGCAGCACGCCCCGGCCGCGGCCGAGCTTCGCTAACACCGAACCGATGTGGGGCCAGTCCTTGCTCAGGTCGTCGATTGGCGGCGGCGGCTGCCCGGTGAGCAGAAAGTGCGTGGCCGTCGTATGATTGACGTCGACGTGCGAAAGCGAACGCACGATCGCCAGCTTGTCCGTGCGCTGCGCCAGCAGCGGAAAGTGCTCCCCGATCTGAATCCCCGCCACGTTTGTCGAGATGGGGCGGAACTCGCCCCGAATTTCGGCGGGCGCTTCGGGCTTTAAATCCCACGTGTCTTGATGAGCAGGACCGCCCCACATGAAGAGCAGGATGCAGGACTTCGCTTTGCCGAAGCTGCGATCATGGCTTGCCGCAGCCCGGGCGATATCTCGCCCGGCGAGCAGTTCGGGCCATGTCATGCCGAACAGCCCGATAGCGCCGGCCTTCAGCAGATCGCGCCGCGACGGAACGGCTGGCACAATCGTTTTGCGGCCGGCCAACATTCATTCGCCTCGAGCTGAGGTTCCTCGGTCTTCGCTGAGCCAATCGCATTTCGCCCTGCCGGGGTAAAGCGGGGGCAGGCGGGTCTCGACCCCGCACCGTGATTCTCTCTGCAGCCGTGCACGCCAGCAAGTGCTAGCATCAATTCTGCGGCGCGATCGTGGCGCTGGAAGGCGGGATCGCTATGAGAAACGGTCGCAGCTGCCCAGCCGCGAGAAACCGCAAGCGCCAGGGCCCCGCTTGGTGAGCTTCGGGTTCGCTCAGTTCACTCGAATTTGCGAAGCGACATGAAACCCGCCGACTGCTTCAGCTCGCAGGTCTCGGCAGGTTCTTTATTGATCAATTGAGCCGTTCTCGCCAACAGGCTATCGATCTCTCGATCGAGTCGATCGACCTGAGCGCTGATCGATCGCGACTGCTTCAAAAGCCGCTCCAGAATCGGTTCGCCGCTGTAGCTCATTGCGGAACCTCCAGCGCAAAGAAAAACCCCGTGCTACGGGGTCATCGTGCCTCTCGTTCGCTCCCAAAACGTCCGCTACTCCAATGGGGTATAGCTTACCGTGCCGCTTGCATTACGTATAGATAGCGCACCGCAGACATTGTGATAGGCATTAGCAAAGAGCCGCCCCGCCATTTGATCCCCCCAATAGAACTGGGGCGATAAAAAGGCAGCCGCCACCGTCAAAATCCATGGGTTTAGTCGGCCATGGTTTTCAACGGCGGCGGCAGCGTATTTTCAAACGGGGACCGCGACAGCGTAACGCTTGAGCAGCAGTCGCGGCGCCGCCCGGTGGACTTACTCGCGGGGGCGCACAGCGCCGGTCAAGCCGCTGTAATCGGCCCGATCTTCGGGATGCCACAGGGGCACGCCCATCTGAATGCGTCGAGCCAGGATATCCAGCTTTTCGGACGAACCGGCTGGCGCCTCGGTGGGCACAAATTCGTCGTTCTCGATGGGAGCGAAATCCTCATCGTGACCGAACTCCAAAATCGCATCAAAGACGTTTCGCATCGCTCTCACAACTCCGTACCACAACCAACCAATAACACCGCCTCGGAGGTCAGGCCATCGCAGGCACTGGAATCGGCGAAACGCTCGTCGGGGTTATACGTCGAGCAGTCTCAAGTCCGATAGGATAAAACCAACCAAGGCGTTCTTCAGGCGCCACAGTCTTCGGACCCGGCGAGTCGTCGCCTTGGTCCGAAACAGGCGGGATGGCGCCTGTCATGTAAAACATCCCATTGTTATCGCCGGCCGACGAAAGTCAAGTTTTTTGAGTACTTTTTGGTCTTGCGTCGGTTGCCGTTAAATCAAAGAAAATGAATGCATTCCAAGGAGTCAGGCATGCCGTGGGTCCAGCGATCGCTTGAATTGCCGCCTGTACGCAGGGGTTTTCATCTCATCACGCGCTCGGTCGTCGACGCCCTTCCCGAGCTGCGCGAGACTCAAATCGGCATGTTAAATGTCTTCATCCAGCACACTTCCGCTGCGCTCTCTATCAACGAAAATGCGGACCCCGATGTGCGCGCCGATCTGGAAACCGCCTTCAACGCCATCGCTCCCGAGGAGTTTCCTTATCGCCATACTTGTGAGGGTCCTGACGACATGCCGGCGCATGTGAAGGCCTCGCTGCTGGGAAGTTCGTTGAATATCCCAGTCAGTGCCGGAAAGCTCTGTCTAGGAACATGGCAAGGCATTTATTTATGCGAGCACCGCAACCACGGCGGCGCCAGAACCCTGGTGCTCACCCTGCAGGGCGAAAGGCGCTCGTGAAGCATTGTCCTCTTTTGCTCCGCAAAAGGGCGCCCTCATTGTCGTCTTTTGCTCCGCAAAAAAGCGCCCTTTTCGCGGGACAGGCGACTACTTCCGGCCCACAGCTCAAGCCGCACGGCGGCCGGCAAGGCTGGCCAAGTCGGCCGCCCAGCAATCGATCCAGGTCGCCTGATTCGCATTGCGGTCGATGTGGCTTAAGGCTTCCAACGAACGATCGGCCGAGCGCGCGGCGCCGTCGGCGCTGAGGCTGCGACTGGTCGTGACACGCTCGACGGCGGTGCGCAGTTCCTGGTCGTCCAGGATGGGGCTGCCCGATATCGCGCGGAACAAGCCGCGATAGAATTCAATCGCGAAGCCGACCGCCAACCGCCCGCGTGCGCGGCGCGGCGCGGCTTCTTTGCCTGCCTCCTCGACGAAGGCGGAAACGAGCTTGCTCAACTGGACGCCGTCCAACTGCGAATCCGCGAGTCGCTCTAGCAATTGCCGGCGAAAATTCCAGATCGCCGGATCGACCAGTTCGGCCGCTCGGGTCAGGCTCCCCTCGCTGAACTCAGCGACGCGTCGCGCCTCATCTGCGGACGCGACAATGCCCTGGCTGAGCAGCAACTCGGCAAGCGGCCCGGCGTCGAGCGGCCGGAAGCGAATGATCTGAGAGCGCGAGCGGATGGTAGGCAACTGCCGGTCGATACTCGTGCCGATCAAGATCAGCACCGAATGAGGCGGCGGCTCCTCCAACGTTTTCAACAGGCAGTTCGCCCCTTCTTCGTTGAGGTAGTCGGCATCGTTGATGATGGCAATGCGGCGACCTCCCATGAATGGTTTCAGCGAAATATCATGGCAGAGCCCTTCGTGCATTCGCTTATCGCCGCTGCCGATTAACGCATCGACGGGGATCGTGCTCTTGTCTTTCGGCTTGCCGACTTGCAGTAAATCGGGATGCGTGCCGGAAAGCGTTTGCAAGCAACCCGCGCAGCGGCCGCAAGGGTCGAGCGCCGCGGCGGGGCGCGTCTGGCAGAGCAGGGCTTGAGCCAGCTTGATCGCGAAACTTCGCTTGCCGACGCCATCAGGACCGACGAACAAGAAGGTGCTGGCCATCCGGCCGCGCGCCAGCGCCCGGCGAAACTGTTCAGCGATTTCGTCGTGTCCGGCAAGACCTTGCCAACTCATCGGCGATGTTTTTTCTTCAGGGGTGAGACGGGAAGCACTTATCGGCAAGTTAGAACGCGGCTGGCCAAGGCGCGAAGATCGGTCTGCACGGCGTCGATCGAGCGCGACGCGTCGACCACGATGATCTTGTCCGGGTGGCGTGCGGCTTCGGCGAGATAACCTTGGCGTAGCGCTGCACGAAACGCATCTCCCTGCTGCTCCATGCGATCGAGCGGCCGGTTCAAGCGGCTTGCCGCCACTTCATCGGGCACATCGAGCACGAACGTGAGCGAGGGCTCGATGCCTTCGGTCGCGATCTGGCCGGTCTGGCGAATGGCGTCCAGGTCGAGCCCGCCGGCATAGCCTTGGTAGACGAGATTCGCCAGCAAGAAGCGGTCGGAAACCACGGTCTTGCCGGCAGCCAGCGCCGGAGCGATGACTTCCGCTACTAACTGGGCTCGGGCGGCCATGTACAACAGCATTTCGCTGCGGCGGCCAATCGGAATGCCGCCGCCGTCGAGCAACAATTGGCGAATGGCATCGCCGAGCCGGGTGCTGCCTGGATCGCGACACGAAACGACTTCGTAACCGGAGCTGCGCAGCCACTCGCTGAACAGCCGCAGTTGCGTCGTTTTGCCGCCGCCGTCGGCGCCGTCCAAGGAAAAAAACATACTCAGCCGTCCAACCTCCTGCCGCCAATATACACTTGTTCGACTTCAAGTTCCCGGCTGAGCACCAGCAGGTCGGCGCGCTTGCCGGTCTCGAGGCTGCCGATTTCGCTGTCGCGGCCGGCGATTCGCGCCGGCGTCAGCGAGGCCATTCGCACCGTTTCCCACAGCGGCCGTCCCGTGAGCGCCGCGAAAGTACGCACCATGTGCTCCATGCCGCGCGTGCTGGAAGCCAGCGCTTGGCCGTCGGGCATTTTGCCGACGCCGTCGTGATGGATGAACGGTTCGCCGCCGTCGCGCGGTCCGAACAGGTACGGCCCTTCGGGTAGGTCGAGCGCGCGGTTACAATCGGTCACCAACGCCAACCGATCGGGTCCCTTGATCTTCCATGCCAGCAACAGCAAGTCGGCCGTGAGATGCTTGCCGTCAGCGATGACCTCGGTGGTGAGCTCGTCGAAGTACAACGTCGCTTCCAGCACGCCGCCCTGCATGGGGTACGCTTGGCGCTGCCGCAGCTTCGACTTGTCAGACATGGCGCAATACAAGTGGTCGACGTGTCGCACGCCCCACGCCACGGCGTTGGCCATCTGCGCGAAGGTAGCATGCGTGTGCCCTGCTCCGACACGAACCCCTCGCGCGAGACAAGCCCGGGCGAACGCTTCGGCTCCTGGGAGCTCCGGGGCGATCGACGCCGTGCAGATGGCGTCGGCATATTCCAGGTACTGCTCGTACTCCGCTGGCTGCGGATCGCGGACGGGATCGGCGGGATGGCAGCCCCTGGCGTCTTTGTAAAAATAAGGACCGTAAAAATGCGCTCCCAACACACGCGCTCGAGGCCCGTCGGGTAACGCGGCGAACTGCCGGCAGAGACTGAGCATGGCCAGGATTTGATCGTGCCGCGCGGCGGTGCTGGTCGGCAACAAGCTTGTCGTGCCGTGCCTGGCATGCGCCGCTAAGGCCGTCGCAAAGCGGCCTTCGTCGCCATCCATGAAGTCGGCGCCGGCGCCGCCATGCACGTGCAAATCGACGAAACCGGGCGAGAGATAGCGGTCTGCGGCATCCACTCGCGGCGTTTGCGCAGGCGCCTGTTGCAACACTTCGCTTGCCGGCCCAACGGCTGCAATGCGGCCATCGCAAACGTGAACAGCGCCTTGTTTCAACAGGCGATTGGGGAGGATCAGATCGCCCAGTAAAACTAGTTCGGCGTGCAGCATGCGGTGAATCGTACCGCTCGCCCCAGCGCCCGACAACCGCTTAACGCGGTGCGCTGCGCCACGCGCCCGTCGCTGGTGCTGCCGCCGTTGGCGCAGTTTGCGGCGAGACGGTCCGGAAGTTGGGCCCAGGCGCCGCCTGATGACTTACCCGCAACACGTCGGCTCGAGCTTGAGGCGCGCTGGGCGCGGCTTCGGGATACGAAGCGGGAGCATTGCGGAAGGCAGCTTGAGACGCACCACCCATCGTCCAGTCCGCCTGCTCGGAAGGCTGCCGCTCGGTAACGCGCGGCGGCGAAAACAGCGGTCCGGTTGAGTCTTGCGGCCCGGGAATCGGCGGCTCGGATTCGCTCGGCGCTTCAGCGTCGGCCGGCGGATTGTCCGCCGGCATGTTGTCGGCCGGCGAGCTGTCCGCTGGCGGCTGCAATTCATCGTAGGGCTGGTTGCCTTGGGGAGCGCCTTCCGCTTCCGATCCATTGGATTCCGTCTGGTCGAGTCCGTTCTGCGCTCCTTCGGACGGATACTCGCTGTTGGCGAACGGTTCGCCCGGCTTGTTCATGGTCTGCTGCCATTGGCCGCGACTGAAGACCTGCGGGCGCGTGAAGCCGTAGTCGACGAACAATGCTGCGTCGCGTTCGCGAGCACGCTTGCGAGCGTCGAAATAGGCCTTCGCCGGCCAGGGGCCTTCCGCCAGGTAGACGCCGTTATATTCCAGCAGCGAGTTCTTGCGGAAGTGAATCTGCAAGATGGCGACGTTGTAATCGACCAACGCTCGATAGTAAGCGATTTCTGCATCAGCCAACCGACGCTGGGCGTCGAGCAGCATGTCGAGCGTTACCGTGCCGGCGTCGTAACCCGCCTTGACCGCTTCGACCTGCTTGGCTGCGGCAACGCGGCGATTGAAGGTCGTCTGACTGACCTGATAATTGCGGTCGAGATCGCGGATGGCATTGGTAAGCACGTGCACCAATTCCAGTTCCTGGTCTTGGAGCAAGGCGCGCGACTGGGCCAACACTAACTCGGCGTTGCGGACGCCCGCCATGGCGAGACGGAAACCGATCGGCACCGTCAAGTTCAACCCCAATTGCCACTCCTGGTACTGGCCGTTCCACAACGTGTTCCAGGCGCCTGAGCCGCGGTTGGAGTTGGAGCCCACGGCGTTGGCATTGAAGGCCTGGCCGTTGTAATTGACCAGATCGTCGCCGAAGCCGCGCCAGCGATACAAAGCCTGGGCGTCCAAGCGAGGCAACAGGTAATTGCGAGAAGCTTGCAGCTTCAATTCGTTTTGCTTGACGACCCACTTCTGCCGGCGAACTTCCACGCTGCGAGTCAACGCTTCGGGCAGAATCTCGTGCCAGTCGAATTGCACCTCGGCGGTCGTCGGCTCGTCGGCCGGCCGGATCAAGCGACCGTCGGTCGGCGCCAGGCCCATCATGTACCGCAACCGGCTCTCGGCGGTGTACAACAAGCCGAGCGAGTTTTCCACCTGCGCGCGGAACAAGAAGTACTGCTCGCGGGCCTGAGCTTCCTTTTCCGCTTCGCCCCCTTTGCTGCCCGCCTGATACAAGGCGTACACTTTACGCCACGTTTGCAGGGCGCTGTCGCGGCCCGCTTGTACGGCGGCCAGATTGCGATAGTTGTAGTACAGGTCCCAGTAGGCACGTTCCACGTCGCTGACCATGTTACGCACGCCGGCCTCGAAGTCGGCCAGGGTAATGTCGACGTTGATGCGGGCAAGCACCACGCCGTTGAAAGTGCCAGGCACGGTGTTCGGGTTCAAGAACGACGTGTTGGTCGCCTGGCCGGCAATCAAACCGTTGGAACTGTTCGGGCCCGCGATGCGGTTGAAGTCGACGCCGGCGCCTTGCAACAACGGATGGCGGTATTCGGCTTCGATATCGGTGTTCCAGGCGCTGGGAAACTGGTTCGAGCGGTTGTTGTTCTGGTCGTAAATCTGATGGTTTCGCAAGAACACGCGGCTACCATCGGCCGTTACCTTGCCGACTTCCGCCTGGAACTGGCCGAAGTCCTGCCGGAAGACGGGAGGGGTGAAATTCGTGAAGAACAGGTTCTGCGGGCGGTTGTTCTTTTGCCAGAACATTTGCGAGTTGAACTGCGCGTCGAACTGGCTCAAGGCCGCTTCAACGCCGTTGGCGGTGTTCGACTCTTGAATGGCCGGGTTATAGATTGTCTGGTTCGTCTGCGGCTGGCCCAAGGCCTGGCCGCTGATGTTCTGACCTTGCGTTTGCAATAACTGACCGGTCGGAGCGATCGTCTGGTTGGAGGCGGGCAAACCGGGGGTAAACAACAACCCGCCCAGGTTTCTCAGCACCTTGCTGTTGGCCAGCGCCGTGCGCATCGCTTCTTCCAGCGTCAGATCCCAAATCTCTTTTGCTTCAGGATTGCTTAAGGTCAGCGGGGCTTTAGCGTTCAGCACGTCATCGAGATGAGTATTCTCGATGTCCGGATATTCCATCTCCGTTGCCATGCCCTTGTAATGCGACATGTCCTTGTCCTCGAACAAGTAGATGGGCTTGCTCGGGGTACATCCGGTAATGGCCGTGATGCTGATCAGCAAGACTGCCACAGTCGTACGAAGTCGCCGGCTCATTGATGAACGATTCCTGATCCGGTGGTAAACTGCCGGGCCCCACAATGCGCAGCCCAGGCGGAATAATCCGCAAGGCTTGTATCGGCGGCAAAACCGTTAAACTTCGGTAATTTCGTTTAATCCGAAGAGATGACGCAGTCTTTGTATGGCCAGCATCTGTCCCGAACTTCCTGGCGTCCCCGTATTGAGTCTTGGGAGATCGCTTTTGCCCGACTACTTCAGCGCAAAAGCCAGAACAAACGCCAGTCAATTGGCAAAATGCGATGATTGGTAGCTCTGCGTTGAAAGCGAAAGCTGAATATGAACCGCCGCGGTCGGTCGTTCACGAGCCGTGCAATAGCGGAGAGATTGATGCCAGCGACTCAGGCAAGAGCCTGGCTCGAAGAGAATAATCGCTGGCGCGAACCCAAGAGCCAACAGAAAAGGCCGGCTCTCGCCTAGAGATACATTCCCACGTACCCGCCTTTTTGGTCGCTCTCGGCCTGAATGCGTTTAATCCGGTCGACGGTTTGGGCCAGGTCGCCGGCGGCGATGTAGCGATCGAATTCAACGGCGACGCTGCGCGGAACGGTTTCTTTAAACCATTGCACGATCGGTTCGGTCAGCCAATCGCACGTTTCGCAGACCAACTCCACGTCGAGGCTGCAGCGAACTGTTTTTTGATCGGATTCTTCGGTGAGCGCGACCCCTTCGAAGCGGAATTGGAGCGAACCGATGTCGTCGCGGTTGGTTAAGTGATAATTGCACGCGGCATTATAGAGAAAATAGGTGTTGTGCGAGCCGTGCGCTTCGATTGCATGCTTGATGCGTTCACAGCGCTCGCGGTACTTGGGCGAAGCGTCGATCGGAATGTCCATGCGGCCGACGGACCGCAGCGGCAAACAATCGAAGGAAATGTCTACATAGCGAGTCATGGCTGCGTTTCTCCCAATCCGCTGGGCTCAGCAGGGGACTACTGGCCCGCGCGGCTCGCCAGCCGCGACTTCCCAGCCGCCGGCTTCCAGCCCAGCGTCATCCAGCCTCGGTCCGCTTCTAACTGTATCAGATCCAGTCGTCCGACGCGTTGCCACTGGCCGGGCAGGACTAAACCTTCGGAAACGATTTCCGGGGCGAAAATCTTGTCGAAACGATGTTTTAACAGATTTCGGATGCCGGTCAGCCGCGCGGGCAGACGCTGTCCGGAATTCGGCACAAAGCCAGGCGGAAAAATCTCGAGATCTCCTTGCCGCACGGCCCGTATTGCGCCGCCCTGATTTTCGAGACGGTAGTGAGCCGTGATATTCATCGGAGTGTCGAATTTTCGCACGTCGGAGGCGAAGTCGCGACCGCGAACCGTGATCGTCGCCTGTTGAGGGCCGATTCGGAGCGTCACCGGGTTGAAAGCGGCAAAGCTGATCGCCCACGGGCCGCGCTGCTCATCGTCCTGCATTTGCTTGGGAATGGTTCCCAGATAACGTTTGGCCAAACGTTCGAACCCGTCGCGATCGAGCGTCTGCCCGGCAAGCAACCCTTGCGCGAAATTGTTGGGAAGCGACTCGTGGAATTGTAGCTGCAGATCGGCTTGGGAATCCATTGCCGGCGGCGCTTCGGGGGCGCCCAGCCGACCGCGCCCATCGTGTAGTGCCGTAAAAAGGATCTTGTCGGCCGTGGTGCTGAATGCCAATAGCCGAGGCAACTGCCCGATTCGCAGTAGCGGATAGCGGACTTTCTCGAGGTAATTCGCATTGGAGGGGGCGACTTCTCGATTCATTTCCGTGGCGAGCCGGCCGACCAGCCGCTGCTCGGCGTGGCGCGAGGCGATTTGCTCGCTCTGGCTCTTTTGTCCCGGAATTCGTTTCCACGCGACCTTCCGCACGATCCGGTCAATGCAGCCCCGTTTGTTCGACCACACGCCATACACATGACTGCTGGCGGACGCCGAGGCGACGGCCGGCAACGGGTGAAAGCCTCGCTCGTCGATTGCCAACTGCTGGCTGCCGACTAGCAGCGTGCGGCTTGTGCTTCCGATCCGCGCAGGTCCGTTGCTCCCCACCGTCTGGGCGAAATTGGTCGCCTCGAAAACGGTTTGAAGCAGGGCGCGCTTCGGATCGGGCATCAATACGACGCGGGCTTGGCCGACGGTGCGCCCTTGCCCTCGAATATAGGTGCCGAGGATGACGTCCTGTACCGGTTCCACTTCGTCCACCAGACGGCCCGTTCCTGCTGCCACGAGGTCGTCGCTGACCCGGGCGAACAAGTTTGGCCTGGAAAGTCGCTCTCGGACGGCACGCACCAGCGGCAACGCCTGCTGACGGCGCTCGAACCAGCCCAGCGAAGCACCGGCAAGTTCCACATCTTCGGGCTGCAAAGACTTGCCGTAAGCCTCAAGCCGATCGGCGAGGCGATCCAATTCAGCGTCGTAAGAATCACGCGACTTCGGATCCGCCAGATCGGTCGCCAGGTCAATGTATTTACGCAGGGCTAGGGCGACATTCCGCCATACCGGCCACTCGAGCCCCGCGTGGTCGGACAGGTAACGGCGGTAGATCTGCTCCAGGAGGGTCAAATCCGGCGAAGCGCCAAGTTGCAACTGGGCCTGCATCTCATCCCATAGCAGATACTTCTTCCACGCCGCGCCGTTCGCGCCGCCGGTAGCCAGGTAGCGATCGAGTTGGTTTGCGGCCTCTAGCAGAGCGCGTCGGGAGACAATTAAATCCCCCTCTGTCTTGGGGGAAAAGGATGCCTTCGCATTGCGAACAAGGTCAGTGAGATCGCCAATTACGACTTGCGGAGCGACCTGCTGATTTTTCGCCTCTGCCTCATCCACACCGCCCGCTGGCGCGTTAGCAGCGGGCTGGTCGCCGTATTCATAAGCGATTAGTGCAGAATGGTTTACCCAGATGCCTAGAGCTAAAACCAAGTTGCGGAAGGACCGATGCATGCCAAGCTCCTGGGCGGCCAAATTCGGACGCCGACGGGTGAGTCTCATGTCATAGCATGAAAGAAAACGAACGGCTACCTGCCGGCTCGGCGCAATCGGAAAAAACCGGCCACTTGGTTGATTTTGGCTATTTCGCCTGTTACACCGGTAACCTCTAGCCGGAAAACTCGATGTGACTGACAAACTCCAGTGAGACGACAACCCATGAGATTCCCCACACGCCATCCTCGCCGGTTGTAAGCGACCGAGTTCTTAGCGGGTCTTTCTTGCCCGCATGGAGTTGACGGTCGGTCGCCGACCATAGCAACCCATTGCGGCGCTGCCGATGCTCCTGGACCGAAGTGGTTCCAGACCGGCGTTGAGTCATGCCCAGGCTCAACTTTCGTTGCCCATGAGGAGGTTTAGTTTTGATGTTTCGCACTCTGTTGGCAGTTGCCATTTTTCAGGGAGGGATCGGAATCGCCGTGGCTCGTCCGCCCAAAGCGCTCCCCCCGGCCCCGAGGATTACCGCCCAGATCGCGGAGGTCGACTGGTACGAGGATTATGCGAAGGCGATGAAGGCCGCCAGGTCGCAGCAAAAGATGCTGTTGATCTGGTTCCAACCCCGACATCCCAATTCAATCTCGAGACAGTTCGAGTCGGTTTCGCTACGAAGTTCCAAGGTGCAGAGCTTGTTGGACCGGTACGTCGCTTTGAAGATTCCCGTCGACCACCGCATCACGGTCGACGGCCGCGAGACGGTTGTGGCGGCTCATCCCGCGTTCATTGAGCTGAACGGCCAGGCGGGCATTGCCATCTTGGATTTTGCCCACCCAGACTCCGAGCAATATGGCCAAGTCGTGACGGCGTTGCCCTTTACCAGCGGCAAATACTATCGGTTCCAACCGCACCATCTTGCGGTCGTGTTGGATCTGCCGCCGGGCACGATCACGCAGCGTACGCTCGTATTCGCCGTTCGGATCCATCCCGAGGCCCCTGCCAGCACAAAAGGCGAGCTGGACATGACGCTGGCCCAGGAGGCTTTCAGTCATTCTCGGCATCAGGCCCGGATCCGACGATCCGGTCACCATAACTGGGGGGGTAGGTTTCCACGGTTAAGCGCTTTGCTTCCCTTCGGTCTGCGGGCTCAGGAGATCGTCGCCGAAAGCTGGCCACACGAGGGGTTGGTGGATGCGGCGATCGACTGCGTCGAAAGTTGGCGGCAATCTTCAGGGCACTGGAATGCAGTGCGTGCCCGCCAACCGAGATTCGGGTATGATATGCAACGCGGATCGAACGGCATCTGGTACGCGACCGGCTTGTTCGGCAATCATCATTAGCCCGGACTACTCGCGAGCCGATTCCTCGTCCGTTCTTTCGTCTAAAGCAGCCAGCGCCGAACCCCCGTCGCAAGTCCTTCGCAAGAAGACTTCCGGTCGGGGGTTCTTTTTTGATTATCCGGGCGCCGGCGTTGCATTTCTTCAACCTTGCGCGTTGAAAAAAATCCGCATGTTGCCAAAACGCATGCTAGGCTTCCAATGACGACCTTGCGCAGACCGCCAATCGCCGTGGCGGACCGCGCTTTTAGGATGCTGCTTCGTAGCGTCGGATCGTCCGGCAGCCGAAGCGCGATTTTCGCGAACTCGAGTGGAGCATGGATCGAACCAGGAGTTACGCGCGACCGGCGATGATTGCGCTCGGGCTCTGCGCCTTGCTCTGCCAAGGCTGCGCCTACGGGCGTCTGCCGCGCATCGATCCGACCGGTGAGCATTTCTTTGTGCCGGGGCCGATCACCTACGCAGAAGAGCCGGCGCCCGCCTGGCCTCATTTTCAGCATCATCAGCTCATCAAGGTGCAGGTCACGCCTTCGAAGATCATCGCGCCCGTGGGCAGCGAAGTCGTGTTGCTTGCCGGGGTCTGCGCGGCCGACGGATATATGTACGCCAACCAGGAAGTGGAATGGATGCTCGCCCCGGGCGGCGTCGGGCAATTCATCGCGCTCGGTCGAAAGAGTCCGCTCGACTGGATCGTCGGCTTCAATACATGGCCTCGCAAAGTGAATAGCACCTATGCCATTGGCACGACCTCCTCGCGTTATTTGTGTTTGACTCGCGGCACGCCGACGCCCACGGACGATTTGCCGGTCCAGCGCGGTCAGGCTTGGATCTCGGTCACGTCGCCGGTCGAGGGCACGAGCTTCGTGACCGCGCACGCGCCCAGCGTCAAGGCTTGGGACGGCCACGCGCAGACCGCCACAATTCAATGGGTCGACGCCGAATTCGTCTTCCCGCCTCCTGCCGTCAATCCGGCAGGCACGAAGCACGTTTTCACGACCACGGTCACTCGCCACTCCAGCCAGAATCCCATCGAGGGCTGGCGCGTGCGTTATGAAATCACGGGCGGGCCGGCGGCCGGCTTTTCGCCCGACGGGGCCAAAGTCGTCGAAGTGCCGACCAACGAACTCGGCCAGGCGAGCGCGGAGATCTATCAACTGGAGCCCGCCCCCGGCACGAATATGGTGGCGATTCAGGTGATTCGGCCGGCGGAGGCGGCGCTGGGCGCCGATCGGTTCGTAGTTGGCAACGGCAATACGCACAAGACATGGAGCTCGCCCGGCATTTCCTTGCGTAAAACCGGCCCGGCGCAAGGGTTCGTCGGCGACACGCTCGTCTATCGCATTGAAGTGCGCAATCCGGGCGATCTGACGGCTAAAGAAGTAACCATCAGCGACCAGATCGCGGAAGGATTGACCTTTGTCAGCAGCAATCCGCCCGCACAGCCAGCGAACGGCAAACTCGAATGGCGCCTCGGCGATCTGCTTAACGGCGAAGGGCGCACGGTCGAAGTCAATCTCCGCGCTGATCGTCCCGGCACGGTGAACAACTGCGCGAGCGTTAGCACGGCCGAGAACCTGACGGCGCAGGATTGTGCGGCGACGACCGTCCTGGTGCAATCGCTCCGCGTCGAGGTCGCCGGCCCGCCGCAAGTCGGCGTTGGGCAGGAAGCGACCTTCGAGGCTCGCATAACCAATGCAGGCTCCACGGCGCTCACGGGGTTGATTCTTGTGGACCGCTACGATGCTGGGCTGCAGCATGTTTCCAATACGAATCCGATGGAGCGGGATCTGGGCGATCTCCAGCCAGGCGAGACGCGCGTCGTCTCGATCACCTTCCGCGCCGCGACGCCGGGTCAGCTGTGCCATACGGTCGAAGTGCAGGCGGCAGGCAGCCGGGGATCGCTTGGCAGCGGCAAGGCATGTGTCACGGCCGTCGGCGCCGCAGCCGTACCACCGCCGAATGCAGGCGCTGTCACGCCGCGACCGGGCGCCGGTGCGCCGGGGCAAAAACCGATTCTTTCTCTCAAGAAATCGGGACCGGACAAACTCAATGTCGGCGACATTGCCGAGTTCCAAATTGAGGTCACGAACACCGGCGCCGTCGCCGCCACGCAACTCAAGGTGGTCGATCATTACGATCCTTCGCTGGAGCCGACGACCGCCACGGTCGGCTATGGCATGACCGGAGCGGACCTGGTCTGGGAGGTCGCCGAGTTAGCGCCCGGAAAATCGATTCGCTTCCGAGTTAATTGCAAGTGCATCGAGCAAGCCGCGAAGTCATGCAATCGCGCCACGGTCACGTCTCAAGAGGGCGCCAGGGCGGAAGACGACGCGTGTTTGGTCATTACGCCGCCGATTGGCGGCGTCAGCGTAAACGTTGCCGAAAGGGCCGACCCGCTGACGGTCGGCGAGCAGACCAGTTATGAAATCCGCGTGACGAACCACACCCAGACCTCCCAGCGCCAAGTCGTCGCAACTGTGACCTTGCCGGCTGGCATGATTCCGTTAAGGATCGGGACAAAGGGCCCCGGAAAGTTCGTGATGGATGGGCAGGTCGTCCGCTTCGAACCCGTTGCCGAGTTGGCGCCGGGCGGCCACCTGGACTACAGCGTGCAGGTGCGCGCCCAGCAAGCGGGGAAAGCGCGTTGCCAAGTGCAGGTAACCGCACAGAACCTTAAGGCGCCAATCACTGCGGAAGAATCGACAGATATCATCCTCTCGAAGTGAACAAACGCCTTTGCCGGCTCGCATCGCACGATGAGGTAAACGCGTCTGCGCAGATGCCGCCGGGGCGCGACCGCGGCCGAAAAGCCTCGCCCGGCGTAAGCCGAGCAAGGCCTCTTACGAACAGCCGATTCGATTGCTCCGCTTGCGAAGCGGCAACTAAGCGATGATGCCGACCGTTTGCCGGTGGGGCGTCTCGGCCGACCGCTCGGCGGCTGATGTGCCATCGGTCGCAGCCGGAGACACTGCCTGCCGCAGGTCGATCTCGCGGCCTGGCACGCGCTGTTGCAGATACTTCTTCACGAACTCGACCGTCTCGTCGACAACGTCGGCCTGGATGACCAGCAGTTCGCCCGGCTGGGCCGTTTGCAGGGCCATCTCGACGGCTTTCAGCGCGCCTTGAATCTCGACAATTTCCGGTACGTAGGCGGCTCGTTCGAGGCCGCGACGAATGAAGGCCATGATTTCGCCTTCGGCGCGTCCGCGGCGGTAGTGGTCTTCATAAAGAATGACGCGGTCGAATTCATCGCCCAAGAGTTCGCCTTGTTCGATCAGGTCGCAATCGCGACGATCGCCCGCAGACGAGTAAACGATCGAACGCCGCACGTGCGGGAACTGATCGACGACTTCGATGAGCGAGGCCAGCGCCGAGGCGTTGTGTCCATAATCGATGATTACGGTCGAATCGCCGATTTCCAGCAAATTGAAGCGTCCGGGCGATTGGTGCAGATTCGCTGCGAACGATTCCAGCGCCATCCGCACGGCATCGAATGTGAAACCGGCGGCCCAACCGGCGCCTGCGGTCGCCAACGCATTCTCGACTTGAAAACCGACGCGGCCGCGATGGGTTAGCGGCACTCGATCGAGCGAAATAATGGGCGTTTCGTGCGCGCCCTCGGCCGCGATCATCTGGCCGTCCCGCACGAACAGCACGCGCCCGTTTTTGTGGCGGTGGGCCGCGATCATCGGATCGTCAGCGCGTTGCGAGAAGAAAATGACTGAACCTGGGCACTTCTCGGCCATGGCGGCGACGAGCGGATCGTCCGCCTTGAGCACCGCGGTGCCGTTGGGCGAAAGCGCCTCGACAACGGTGCGTTTCACGCGTGCCAAATCTTCCAAAGTCTGGATGTCGCCGGCGCCGAGGTGATCGCCGTCGGCCAGATTGGTGACGACGGCCACGTCGCACAGATCGAAGCCGAGACCCTCGCGGAGGATGCCGCCGCGCGCTGTTTCCAAGACGGCGGCTTCGACGCGCGGATTCATCAGCACGGCGCGGGCGCTTTGCGGTCCGCTGCAGTCGCCCGTGTCGATGCGCCGGCCGTCGATGAAGATGCCGTCGGTGCAAGTCATGCCCACGTGGGCGCCTTGCGAGGCGAACAGATGCGCGATGAACCGCGTAGTCGTGGTTTTGCCGTTCGTGCCGGTGACTGCGACGATCGGAATGCGTCCCGTTTCGCCGGGCTCGAACATCAAGTCGATAATCGCTTCGCCGACTGCTCGGGGCGTTCCGACCGAGGGCTCGATGTGCATCCGCAAGCCGGGGCCGGCGTTGACTTCGACGACCGCGCCTTGCTGCTCGTCGAGCGGGCGGCTGATGTCGCCCGCCACTCCGTCGATCCCGGCAATGTCCAGACCGACTACTTTGGCAGCGTCGACCGCGCGGGCGGCCACATCGGGGTGCACGAGGTCGGTCACGTCGGTCGCCGTGCCTCCGGTGCTCAAGTTGCCGTTACGGCGAATCAGCACTTTCGTGCCGGCGGCAGGCGTCGAATCAGGGACGAGTTGTTGCTCGCTGAGTACGCCCATGGCGATCGAATCGAGGCGAATGCGGCTCAGCGGCGTGGCGTGGTCGTTCCCGCGTCGAGGATCGGCGTTCACCTGGTCGACCAATTCGGCCACCGTATGCACGCCATCGCCAATGACATGAGCCGGCTCGCGCCGCGCGGCGGCGACAAGTTTATCGCCGACGATCAGCAAGCGATGGTCCGCCCCTGCAATAAATCGCTCCACGACAATGGAAGAGCCTTCCTGCCGGGCGGCGACATAAGCCGCTCGCACTTGTTCTTCGGTGGTCAGGTAGGCGGCGACGCCGCGCCCCTGGTTGCCGTAGCGCGGCTTGACCACGACCGGCATGCCGATCTCCTGGGCGGCGGCCCAAGCGTCGTCGGCGTCCGTCACCGGCCGCCCTTCAGGCGTGGGCACGCCGACGCTGCGGAGCAACGAGCGAGTGAGGTCCTTGTCCTGGGCGATCGATTCGGCGATGGCGCCGGTGCGATCGGTTTCGCCGGCCAGGATGCGGCGCTGCTTCGCGCCGTAGCCGAGTTGCACCAAATTGCCTTCGTTTAATCGCCGCGCGGGAATGCCTCGCTTCACCGCTGCGTTGACGATGGCGCGCGTGCTCGGGCCCAGGCGCACATCCTGGTTCAGCTCGCTGAGTCTCGCGACTTCCGCTTTCACGTCGTAAGGGCGATCGTAGATCGCCGACAGCACCAATTCCAAGCCGGCTTCGATGCAGGCCTTGGCAAAGGCCTCGTCCTGGTACTCGATAACGACCTTGTAGACGCCCTCCTGAGACGTTTCGCGAGCGCGGCCGTAGCCCACTTCGCTGCCGGCGAGCGATTGTAACTCCAGAGTGACGTGCTCGAGGATATGGCCCGGCCAAGTGCCGCGGCGGAGACGCTCGAAGAAGCCGCCGCGCTCGCCGATGCTGCACCGATGTTCAATCATCGTCGGCAGCCAGGACATCAAACGCTCGTTGAACCCGGGCAGCTCGTTGGATGGAGAGTCCTTCAACTCCTCCAAGTCGACCCAAGCTTCGAGGACGGGGAAGTTGGCCCAGATATTAGGACCGCGCAACGACAGAATCTTCAGAATCTTCATGCCTCTACGCTCAGTGCCTCTCTAAACAACGAGGATATGCGCCCCATGGATGGCTGTGCCGCCGGGAATGTTCCAGCCCCGGCGCTTGACATACAGAGTACGCGAGAAATGGCCAAGCAGTTTGATGCTAACCGAAAAACGGCGATTTGCTACACTATTTTTCGGAGATTTGCGGCCTGCTTATCGACGGCTTCGGTTCGACGAACCGTTGGTTTCTCGCGGGAGGTGGCGGAACGACCACGTCCAGATTCATTGCACCTCATCGGAGCGGCATCGCTCCGTGGATGATCTCTATTATCGGAATCTCCATCCATATTAGTAGTACCGTTTCAGCCCGCCCCTATAGTTTGCCCGGCCGGCGCCGGTCCTTCGGTCCGCGCATCAGGAATCAAGCAATAATCGGTCATTTTTTGCCGCACAGAGCCAATCTCTAGTAATTGGCGTCGATAATTGCTGGGTTACGCGATTTCGCCGCAATTCCATTCGCTGCCTGATGCGGAACGTGCTTTGTGCCAAACCGTGTCGATTCTTACAATGAGACAAGTGCGTCCGGGGCGGTGCAACAATTGAGCCGCGGCCGGCGTCGCCGCCGGTCACCCCGCGCAACCTCTTGGAGTGGACAGTCTTTTGAACGATAAAGCCGACGCCTGTCGCTTGCTGCCGGAGCATTGGCGAGAGACGGTTCGCAACCAGCTTGAGTTCGGCGAGACCGTTTTGGCTTGGTTTGAGCCAGATCTGAATAGTCGGCTGCGCTTCGCTCGCGAATTAGTCGTAGTCACCGATCGCCGCGTGCTCAGCGGCGCCGCCCCGGAGGCGCCCGCGACAGCTCCCGTCGCCGGCGCGCCCTGGAAAAGCTGGCCGCTGGAAACCGTGGTCCGTTTGGACTGTGCCCAACGGGCGGGGGTCGGCACGCTCGAGCTGCTTTCCGACCAGGAGCGCCTGGCCCATTGGCGGTACACGCTAGGCCGCTCGGCGAACGCTACCCGTCTGGTGCAGCAATTTGAGGCTTTCCGTCGCGCCGGACCGGCAAGCAAGCTCGAAGCGGAGTCGCCTGCGGATCGCGAAATCGCCGTATGTCCCAGCTGCGGAATGGACATTTCGCCAGGGGCTGCCGGTTGCCCGAATTGCGCCGGCGGCAAGACTCCGCGCCAAACTGCCGCTTTATTTCGACTCCTGCAGTTCGCCCGACCTCGCCGTGGCGCCGTGGCTTTGGGATTTGCCCTGACGCTGGCGAGCACGGCC